>NZ_NFKO01000025.1:0-27773 GCF_002160435.1 Pseudoflavonifractor sp. An176
GGCTTTTGCATGCCCAAAACGCTGCGGAAGTTCCACATACTGGATTCGTTTTTGCTGTTGAGAGTAAAAAAGGATGTGCCACAAAACTTACGTTTTGCGACACATCCTTTTCTTTTGGGCCTGTTGCAGAATAGAATTTTGAAAAATAAGACCAGAGAAAAAGTTATTGAAAACCGCCAAGAATGCGGTTCTCAATAACTTTTTTAATGCACAAATTTTTCGCTCGGGTCTGAAAACAGCATTTTGCAACAGACCCATTTTTTCTTTTATGCAGTTATCCCGCCCGTTTGTCCCGCTCCAGGGCGATGCGGTCGGCAATCATGGCGATAAACTCGCTGTTGGTGGGCTTGCCCTTGGTGTTGGACACGGTGTAGCCGAAGTACCACTGCAGCACCTCCAGGTCCCCCCGGTCCCAGGCCACCTCGATGGCGTGGCGGATGGCCCGCTCCACCCGGCTGGCGGTGGTACCAAACCGCTTGGCCACCTCGGGATAGAGCACCTTGGTCACGGCGTTGATCATCCCCATATCCTCCACCGCCATGGCAATGGCCACCCGGAGATACTGGTAGCCCTTGATGTGGGCAGGCACCCCAATCTCATGGATGATGGAGGTGATCTTCCGTTCTAAATCCCACTCTTCCTCCTCCTGGTGGGTCTGGCGCTCCTGGGTCTGATCGCACAGCTGGGCCATGCGCTCCACCACCGCAGACAGACGGCAGGGCTTGAGCATACAGTAATCCGCCCCCCGCTCCTTCACCTGCTGGGCCAGGGCGGAATGGGAAAAGGCGGAGAGCACCACCACCCTGGGCCGATTGGGCCCCAGCTGCTCCAGTACCTCCAACCCGTCCATCCCGGTGAGCATCAAGTCCATGATAATCCCCTGTGGCTGATGCTTGGCCACCAGGTCCAACAGCGCTTCCCCGTCCCCGGTCTGGGCCACGACCTCCATATCCTCACGGTCCCCCAGGGCGTCCGCCAACATCCCGCGGTACTCCTCTGAGGCATCCGCAATGATGATCTTCTTCACATCGCTCATCTGTGTGACAATCCTTTCTCAAGTGGAGTCAGTCTGGTTTTACCATCTTTTTCCTGTACCTCTAAAATACCACAGAATGCCCGATCTGGCAAGCCATAGTTTCCACTTTCGTTCGACAGGATTGTCAAATTTTGTAATCTCTCAGCCGCTGTTTTTCCTACAGGATGATTGAAGTTTCGTTATTTGTTCTTGTTATTGTAGTAAAAGAGCATGGAGCGGTACAACATGACCCCCACCACCAGAGGGAAGACAATCCCCAGCACCACCCCGTCCAAGGTGGCCAGGAAGGGCAGCCCGCCGTTGCGGGCCACCATCATCACCGACACCAAAATCATGACCAGGGGAATCCAGGCAAAGTGCAGCAGCTTCATGGCCCGCTTCTTCCCAGCGGGCAGGTCCGGTTCCAAGGTCTCCGGGTGCTTGGCGGTGCAGCGCACGGTGGCAACCGGCGCCCGGCCCATCTGGGTGTACAGCCGCTCTGCGGTGTATTCCACCCCATCCAACGTAAATTCCGGGTACATCCCCTCTTTGGTGATGGTGATGTCCACCTGGTTCTCCCGGGCGAAGTCCAACAGCGCCTGGGTAAACTCCCGGGCGTTGGTCACGGCCCCCTCGGGGATGTAGGTAAAGGTGGCCTTCTGGAGGAACTTGCACATCTTTTTGTAGTCCTCTCTCCACTGGGTAAACAGGTGCTTCCGGTTTTCCTCCCGGTCCATCTCCCGCAAAATTGCGTCCACCTCTGCGTCCCCGCTCAGCCCTTGGAGGGATTTACAAAACCGGATGGCGGTCTGTACCTCCTGCACCCGCTCCCGCAGCTGCCGCTCCTGGGCCGTGGCGGCGTCCTCCAGGGACGTCTTCCCGTCCAGTACCTTTTGAATCTCCTCCAAGGGCATATCCACCATGCGCAGGGCTCGGATGAGTTTGAGCCGCTCAATATCCTGGGACGAGTAGTCCCGGTAGTCGTTGTCCTGATTGCGGGCGGGGTGCAGCATTCCCTTCTGCTCGTAAAATCGGATGTTGCGCTTGGAAATTCCCGTCAGTTTCTCTGCCTCTTTGATATTCATATCATGCGCCTCCTCTCTGGCTCTGGTGTCAAAATACACCTTTCACCTGGTGGAAGGTCAAGGGTTTTTGCAAAAAAGATTTCCTTTCACCCACAGAAACAACCAGCCAAGAGGCGGACACATCCCGCCTCTTGGCTGCTCTCACTGGTTCTCTTGGGTTTCCTCGGCCTGTCTTCGGTTGTAGTTTTCCACCAAGGCCGAACGGAAAATAAAGGCGCCCACAATCAGGGGCAGCATGATGGCTGCCGCGACGCTGCCATTGGCCAACACCACCGCCACCTCCGTGGCGATCATGCCCAGCAGCACCCACCCCAGCCGATAGCGCCGGAAGGTGCTCACATGCTCCCGACGGCTGCGGGGGCTCTGAAGTTCCTTTTCCTGTTCCATTATCGTAGTTCCTCCTCATCTCATCACAAAGGAATGCGCTCATTGCGGTAGACGGTAATCAGCTGGTTGTCGCTGGAGAAAATGTACACATAGCCGTGGTAGATCAGCACCACGCCGTCCCCGTGCTGCTCCTGAATCTCCTGCACCAGCCGGGCGGAGGTGCGTTTGAGCTGCCGGGCGCTTTTGCCGAAGCAGTAGGCCTTCATGGCCAGGTCTTGGAGGTTCTCCACCGTCTTTCCCTGCATCCGCTCCAGCATGCGCTCCTTGGCGTGGACTGTCACCCCCACCGGATAGCGCTGGGGGCTGAGAAAGCCCTCGGAGCTGTACAAGGAGTCTGCATAATCGGCCACATCGTAGAGGCGATTATACCGCCCCTGGAGGTCCTTGCCATGGATATTATATCCCCGGCGGTCGTAGCCCTCCCGATCATAGCCCTGCTTATCATAGCCAAATCGGTCATAGCCCTCTCGATTGTAGCCCCGGGAATCATACCCCTGCCAATCATACCCGTTGCGGTCATAGCCCCGGGTGTCGTACCCCAGGCGGTCATAGCCTTCCCGGTCGTACCCTCGGGGGTCATACCCCTCTTCATCGTACTGCTTCTCCCGCCAGGCGGGCGTTCCGCTGGGGGGACCCGAGCGTCTGTTCCGGTGGGACGGGAGAACCGCCCACACAATCACCGCCACGCCCGAGAGCACCAGCACCACAACCAGCCCGATCAGCAATTTCCAAGTGTCCAAGGTCTGCACCTGCCTCATCTGTATTAGATTTATTCTACCATAAAGTCTTCAAAAAAGACAGAGGGAAAACATAAGGCGGAAGCGATCCAGCTTCCGCCCTGTTTTACCAGTACAATAATCCTAAGATAAAGACCGCCAGTGCCAACACAGGCAAGAGCGTCCAGGAGATATATCGACTGGCCATCTCCCACCCAGAGGGCTCTGCCTCCTCCACGTTGCTAATTTCAAAGAGAAGATGGAAGCGGAACAGCTCGTCGGCATACAGGATGGTGAGGGCCGTGGCCACACAAATGACCACGCCCAGGACCCATCCCCACCAGCTCCCCGGATGGGTCAGCTCCGGGCCAAACATGACCTCCAGGATGGTGTAGGCCGAAGGCTCCATCATACTTGTAAGATTCCCGTATACATCGAAGGATATCTCCATGGAGCTGTCCCGATGCATCTGGCTGCCATCCTGACGGTACACACGGAAGGTCTCACCCTCCCCGGATACACCGCCGTAAAAGAAGGTCTCCCCTCTCCGCTGCAGCTGGATGCCCCGCACCCCCTCCGGCAAATCCACCAGGTTCGGGTCTTCCAGGACGGTATAGGGGCCGTAGGCCTTCTCCCCGTAGTAAAACTCCACGGTTTGGTCCGGGGACACGGTGAAGCGGGCCGTTTCTCCATACACCTTCCCCTGGTACACCGTATTCTCTCCCTCCTGGGTACGCAGCAACAGGCCATCCCGGTAGGAATAGGCCTGGCGGGAGGTGAGGATCGGATAGAGCACAGTGAACACCAGCACCATAGCCGCCATCAAAATCAAAACACCCTTTTGATATCCATTCAACTCTCTCAGACGCTGCATATTCACACCTACCTTTCCCATTTTTCTCTCTCCTGGTATTGTACCACATCTGCATGTGATCTTCCATATAGAGGGTGTAAAACAATCGTTCCCCCCGTCTACTCAAATCAGCATCAGCACGCCTGCGACCAACAACATTATCACCAGCGCCCCGGCCAACATCCATTGTTTCTCCCGAACGGCCTCACAGATGTCCCGCAAATACCGCAACCCCAGCAGCCCCACGCTGAGAAAGACAAACAGCAATCCCAAGGGGGCACCGATGCGAAACACCAAGCTGGGATATGCCGCTCCAGACAGCATGACCCCAAACAAGAGGACAAGGCCCAGGATTCCACTGGCAACGGTCAGTTTGGACAGCCTGTCTTTCATCGTGGAACACTCCCTTCCATGTATGCAATATTTTGTCTGTTTCCATTTGAACAGCACGGATAAACGCCTATATTGTACTATGCTTTTCCTCTCTCGTCACGAACTTTTTTCAGAATACTCGGGCTATGGCAAAAGCAGGATGGCCTACACCATCCTGCTTTTGTATCTCCATGTTATTCGTCCTTCCCGTCCTCATCGGTCTGAGACGGCATGTACTCCAAAATATCCCCCGGTTGACAGTGTAGCGCCTCACAAATGGCCTCCAAGGTGGAAAAGCGGATGGCGCTGACCTTCCCCGTCTTGATTTTCGACAGGTTTACATTGGCGATACCAACCTTTTCCGCCAGGGCATTGAGCGACATTTTCCGGTCTGCCATGACCCGATCCAATCGTAATACAATGGGCATAAGTTTCTCCTCATTTCACGTCACAGCGTCTCATCGGACAGCTGTTGCAAGGTTTCTCCATACATAAAAATGCGCCGAAACAGCCGGATCAAAAAGAACCAAATAATAAAATCACCATCTCCTACCACGGTTAAGGAGCAGGATTCCACCATGTTTGCAGCAAACAGGGAAGAAATATCAATCATCTGGTCGTAAACCATGTTTGTTGCCAGTTGAAGAATCAGTCGAACCACACCAAAAATCAAGACCGCATAGGATAGCTTTTTCAACCCGTCGCTCACCGCCGTGTTGAACGGTTTTCCCTGTGTCATTGGTTCAAAAATACCTTGAAGGATTCGGATCGCGTAACAGGAAAGGCCCCCGTAAAGGACAATGTTCGCCAAGGACATCCATAAAATGTTGATCAGTTGTGCGCGGGAGTACCCCTGGCTGAGTTTCAACCTGTAATTTCCAATCGTAATGGAAACACCCTGGATGACTGCTGTATCATCCATAAAAATCAACGATGCAATCATGATACATGCAGAGACAACGCTGACAACGACGACAATCCAAAACAGAATTCGCAGGATTTTCTGCACCAGCTTGGTGGATTTCATAATTTTCTCCATATAGCTCCCTCCTTATTTTGTGGGTTTCTCTACTTGCATTATACGAGGGGTATATATCTTTGTCAATATATTTTTAATGATAAACATTAAATTTTATATGTACTATATAAGAAGGGCGAGGGCACTCAACTCGTGTCCTCGCCCTGGTCTTATCCTGCCGCCTGGAGCATGTCTCCAATATAGATGCCATAGCCAGAGGTGGGGTCGTCCACCATGACGTGGGTGACGGCCCCGATGATCTTGCCGTTTTGGAGAATGGGGGAGCCGCTCATGCCCTGGACAATGCCTCCGGTTTTGTCCAGCAGCCGGGGGTCAGTGACGTGGATGAGATAGTCCCGGCCCCCGTCCTGGCTGTCCGGGTAGACCTTGAGAATCTCAATCTCGTACTCCTCCACCTGGTTGCCGGAGATGTTGCTGAGGATGGTGGCCTTCCCCGCCTTCACCTGGTCCCGGCTGGCCACCTCCACCGCCTGGCCGGAAAACCAACTGGTGTCGGTCATGGTGCCGTAGATGCCACAGGAGGTGTTGTCGTCCAGTTCACCCAGGGTCACATCCGCCTCAAAGATGCCACGCAGCTGTCCCGGGGTTCCACACTGCCCCTTGTCCACCCCGGAGACCGTAGCGGGCAGAATGCTGCCGCTCTCCAGGGGCATGAGCAGCGCCGTGTCCACGTCGTTGATGCCGTGGCCCAGTGCCCCGAAGGTCCCGGTCTGGGGACAGTAGAAGGTGACGGTACCAATGCCCGCCATGGAGTCCCGAATCCAGGCCCCCAGCTTATACTCCCCGTCGGCGGAGCACAGCACCGCCTGGGCGGTCAGCTGCACCTGCTCCTCATTGCGGATGGCCCGGATGCTCATGGTCTCCCCCTCCAGCTCCTGCAAGAGGGCAGACACCTCCTCAATGGTATCCACCTCGGTGGAGTTGATATGGGTGATGATGTCCCCCTCCCGCAGACCGCAGTCCTTGGCCGGATTCACCGCCCCGTTCTGGGTGGAGATTTCCGATGTTCCCACCACCACAACGCCATCGGAGAAGAGCTTGATGCCCACGGCACGCCCCACTGGGACCACTTTCAAGGTGTCGGCTCTGGCGCTGCCCAGGACTGGCCACAGGGCCAGAGCTACCACCAGCACCACCAGGACGACCCGCAGCACCGCCTGGGTCATCCCCACCCATGGTTTGATCTCTTCGTTCAATGATCCTCACCGCCTCTTCGTTCACAATTTGGGCGTTCGCCCAATCCTTAATGTGCCTGAGACGGCGGGGTTTCTTCCGTGGAAAAGGGAGGGCCTTTTGGAAAAGCCCGAAATGAAGCGAAAAAACTTTTGTGTTTCACCACGGTTTCATTCATAGTTTGCCCCACTGCGGGCATAACTTGTAGTAAGAAACGAGGTGAGAGCTGTGAAAATTTTTCAAAAAAAGACGATTTTTACCTTGATTGCCGCCCTGATCTTGGGGGTAGGGCTTCATTTTCTCTTCTCCTGGCTGCCCAGCCCCATCACCGCTCTGGTCTCTCCGGTGCGGGAGAGCCTGTGGGAACATCTGAAAATCCTCCTCATCCCCCTGCTGCTGTCCGGGCTGTATCTCACCCATGGCCGTGGTCTGGACGGTCTGGCCCCCTGGCTGTTGACCCTGCCCATCATCGGCGGGGCCATGCTGCTGCTGAGCTACCTCTACCACGTCCCCTTCCAGGGCGAAGGGATGGCCTTTGACCTCATTTTGTATGTGGTACTCATGGTGGCAGGGTTTGTGCTGGCCCAGGTCCTGGCCCCCCTCACCCAGCACCCCTTCCTTCCCACCCTCTGCCTGGTGGCGGCTCTGGCGGTGGGTTGGATGATGATCTGGTTCACCTTCTTCCCCCCGGATATGGTAGTATTCCTGGACCTGAGCAAACATACTCCCACCTTTTATATCCTGCCCAAGTAAAAAAATCTGCACCGGGATTCCCGGTGCAGATTTTTTTAGTCGAGGCTGTTGAGATACTCCTCTACGTCGAAGGGATCCAGGCCGCTGTCCTTACGGAGGTACAGGGGGTGGTGGGGATGTCCCTTCTTGGAGCGCTTCCCGGCGGTGTACCAGGCCGCCGAGTGGGTCTGGCCGATGGCAATCATGTCCCGAACACAGGCGGGCAGATAGTCCCGCTTTTCGATGATGGTGCCCCAGGCCGCCCAGATGGCGGGCTGAATGTCCTCGTAGAGAGACAAAACATAGTCAAAAGCCCGCATATTCTCCTGGTGGAGCGTCTCATTGCAGTGCTTTTCCATGTGGTCCGGGTCGGTGGCCCGCTGGGGGTAGACGTTGAACATGACAAAGCTGTCAAAGCCGTTGTGGAGGGCCACCCGCTCCACCGACTTCAAGGTGTTGTCCAGATCGTTGGGGGCGGCAGTGGAGGGGTTGATGCCCACACAGATGAGGGGCCGCTTGCCCCGGGTGGCCAGAATGTATCGGTACTCGCAGTAGAAGGGGGGCACATACAGCCACCGATTGACGTCATAGTCCTCTTTGGGGGTGAGCGCCTGGTCCAGCGCCTCTTGGAAGGGCAACAGCTCAAGCAAGCTGGTTTCGCCGCTGGGAATGTGCATGGAGGGTCCTCCTTGATGTTTTTTCCCATCATACCACGGGGACGGGGAAATGGAAAGCGTCCCCGCCTTGCTTTTTTTCTCCCGGTCGTTTATCATACTGATATCGACTTTGGAGAGGGGGGCTGTTTATGCCAAAGCAGCGCCATCACTGGGTGGGCATGCGCATGGTAAAGACCGTCATTGCCGTGTTTATCTGCGGTATCTTCGGCTATGTGCGGGGCGAGCCCGCCTTTTATTCTATGATTGCCGCGGTCATCTGCATGCAGAACTCCACCGACAAGACCATCACCTCCTCGGTGAACCGGGCCATCGGCACCCTGGTGGGCGGCCTGTACGGTATCATCATCCTCTACGGCCTGGAGTTTTTCCACGCTGAGAATCTGGACTTACTGCGCTATACCCTGGTGTCCCTCACCATCATCCCCCTCATTCGCACCGCCCTGGTGCTCAAGCGGCCCTCCAGCGCCTCTCTGTCCTGCGTGGTGTTTCTGTGCGTCACCGTCAACCACAACACGGACAGTTCCCCCGCCCTCTTCGCCCTCCAGCGTATGGTGGACACCCTGGCGGGCGTGGCGGTGACCTGTGTCATCGACCTGCTGCTGCCCTACCACCCCAAACCGGAAGAGGTTGCCGCCCCTGCCGAGCCCCCTTCCACCACCGACACCACACCCAAGGAGCCCAAAACATGACATATCCCCAGGTCCTTCCCGCCCGTTTTCTCTCCCGCCCCAACCGCTTTGTAGCCCAGGTGGAAGTGGACGGGCGCACGGAAACGGTCCATGTAAAAAACACCGGGCGGTGCCGGGAACTGCTCATCCCCGGCCGCACCGTCTACCTCACCCCAGGGGACAACCCCAAGCGCAAGACCCCCTATGACCTCATCGCCGTAGACAAGGACGGCCTGCTGGTGAACATGGACGCCCAGGCCCCCAACCAGGTCTTTGCTGAGTGGGCCAGGGCGGGACACTTCGTCCCCGGCCTCACCCTGCTGCGCCCGGAGACCACCTGGGGTAACTCCCGCTTTGACTTCTACTGGGAAGCGGGCCCCCGCCGGGGCTTTGTGGAGGTGAAGGGATGCACCCTGGAGGAAGACGGCCACTGCCGCTTCCCCGACGCCCCCACCACCCGAGGCGTGCGCCACCTACAAGAGCTGGAAGCCAGCCTGCAAGAGGGCTATGAGGCCGCCGTGTGCTTTGTCATTCAGATGGCGGGCATGAAAGATTTCGCCCCCAACGATGCCACCCACCCGGAGTTTGGCGCTGCCCTGCGCCAGGCCGCCAAGGCGGGGGTCCAAGTGCTGGCTCTGGAGTGCACCGTCACCCCGGACACCCTGACCATGGCCGAGCCGGTGGCAGTAAAGCTGTAACTTTCCGATACATAGGAGGAGTCCCCCATGGACCAAGCGTTCGTGGAACGTACGGAACAATTTCTCAAAGATACCTTTTCCAACAGTCCTTACCTGCAAGCTCATCCCACAGATGGAGCATATCGCATCCAGCACTCCTATCGGGTGGCCAATCTGGCCAAGTACATCGCCCAGCAGGAGGGCCTGGACGTGACCGACGCCGTCATTGCCGGACTGCTCCACGACATTGCATACTGTGAGGAGATGCCCACCCAAGAGGCACAGCGCAACCATGGCCGCCGCTCTGCCGCCATTGCCCGGACCTTTTTGGAGCAGCAGGGGCTGGACCCGGACCGCATCAACACCATCTGCTATGCCATCGCCATTCATGTGGATGATAAGGCGGATTTCACCTGGGAACACACCGCATTCTCCAACCTTGTAGGGGATGCGGACAACATTGACCGCTTCGACGCCTACCGCATCTATGAGACCCTGGAATACCAGAACTTCAGCAGCCTGACCCTTCCCGAGAAACAGGACATGGTGAATACCTCCTTGGAGCGGCTGGAGCAGTTGAAAGGCCTGCCTTTTGGCTCCCCACCGCCACCGCTCTGTGGGTGCAGCGGCTGGAATATTACATTTCCTTCTACCAGCGGCTGCAAGATCAGCTCCGCAACAGCACCCAGATTCTCTAACTGCCCACAGGCCTGGAAAAATTCGTTGCTTTTTCCCGCCTGTGACGGTATAATAAATAGGTTATTAACGAATGAAGGAGCGTGTCCCTATGCCTGAGGAACTCAACCCCGTAGTGTCCCAGAATTTTATCCACAATTTCATTGATGAGGATATTGCACAGGGCGGCCAGTACCAAGGCATGACCGTCCACACCCGTTTTCCCCCCGAGCCCAACGGCTATCTCCACATCGGCCACTGCAAGGCCCTGACCATCGACTTCGGCACCGCCGAGAAGTACGGCGGTCTGTGCAACCTGCGTATGGACGACACCAACCCCGCCAAGGAGGATACCGAGTACGTGGAGGCCATCCAGGAGGACATCCACTGGCTGGGCTTTGACTGGGGCGACCGATTCTTCTACGCCTCGGACTATTTTGAGAAGATGTACGAGTATGCCGTGGAGCTCATTAAGAAGGGCCTGGCCTACGTGTGCGAGCTGACTCCCGAGGAGTTCCGTGCCAACCGCGGCTCCATCGGTGTCCCCGCCACCTCTCCCTGGCGTGACCGTCCCATTGAGGAGTCTCTGGACCTGTTCGCCCGGATGCGGGCCGGTGAGTTTGAAAACGGCAAATATACCCTGCGTGCCAAGATTGACCTCAATAGCGGCAACTTCAACATGCGGGACCCGGTGATCTACCGCATCAACCACGCCCATCACCACCGCCAGGGCAACAAGTGGTGCATCTACCCCATGTACGACTTCGCTCACCCCATTGAGGACGCCCTGGAGGGGATCACCCACTCCCTGTGCTCCCTGGAGTTTGAGGACCACCGCCCCCTGTACGACTGGGTGGTGTCCAACGTGTCCATCCCCTACCACAAGCCCCGCCAGATCGAGTTTGCCCGCCTGGGTATCAACTACACCGTGATGAGCAAGCGCAAGCTGCGCCAGCTGGTGGAGGAGCACCGGGTGTCCGGCTGGGATGACCCCCGTATGCCCACCCTGTGCGGCCTGCGCCGCCGTGGCTACACCCCCCGTTCCATCCGCAACTTCTGCGAGCGCATCGGCGTGGCCAAGGCCACCAATACCATTGAGTACGCCTTTTTGGAGTACTGCCTGCGGGAGGACCTGAACGAGACCGCCCAGCGGGTGATGGCGGTGCTGCGCCCCGTGAAGTTGACCATCACCAACTATCCCGAGGGCCAGAGCGAGACCTTCGAGGTGGAGAATAACCCCAACCGTCCCGAGGACGGCACCCGCACCGTCACCTTTTCCCGCAACCTGTACATTGAGGCGGAGGACTTCCTGGAGACTCCCATCCCCAAGTACAAGCGCCTGACCCCCAACGGTCTGGAGTGCCGTTTGAAAGGTGCCTACCTCATCACCTGCACCGGATGCGTCAAGGACGAAAACGGCAACGTGGTAGAGGTGCTGGCCACCTATGACCCCGAGTCCCGGGGCGGCAATCCCGCCGACGGCCGCAAGGTGAAGGGCGCCACCATCCACTGGGTGGACGCCGCCACCGCTCTGGATGCGGAGATTCGCCTGTATGACAACCTGTTCTCCGATCCCGATCCCGATGCCGGAGACAAGAACTTCCTGGATTGCCTGAACCCCCACTCTCTGGAGGTACTCCAGGGCGCCAAGGTGGAGGCCAGCCTGGCAGGTGCCCAGAAGGCCGACCGCTTCCAGTTCATGCGTCAGGGCTACTTCTGTGCCGACAGCCGGGACAGCAGCCCCGAGCACCTGGTGTTCAACCGAGCCGTGTCCCTGAAGGACAGCTTCAAGCCTCAATAAGTGATGTTTTCGCCGGAAGCAGCAAAACCGCTGCTTCCGGCTTTTTCTGTCTCACTGGGCAGGTCTGGGCCTGAGAAATCCATGGAGGTTGGGCTTTACGGTATGCCGGGGGATATGATATACTACCTTAGACTCTAATTGTACGAGATAGAAAGGACCTATACCATGGAAATTGATGGAGTTGTGGTACAAGATACCTACTTTTACAAAGATATGAACCTGTCCGAGGCCATTATGAAGGCCCTGGACAAAAAGGGCTTCACCCAGGCCACCGCCATCCAGGGCGGGGCCATCCCCTACTTCATGCAGGGACGGGACGTGGTGGCCAAGGCCCCCACGGGCACCGGCAAGACCTACGCCTTCGGCATCCCCATGGTGGAGCATGTGGACCCGGAGTCCGACCAGGTGCAGGGACTCATCCTGGCCCCCACCCGGGAGCTGGCGGTGCAGATTCGGGACGAGCTGCGGGACCTGTGCGCCTTCCGGGAGGGGGTGCGCATTGTGTGCCTGTACGGCGGCCAGCCCATTGACAAGCAGATTACCCAGCTGAAACATCGGCCCCAGATCGTGGTGGCCACCCCTGGCCGGCTCATGGACCACATGAAGCGGCGCACCGTGCGCCTGGACGGGGTCCAGACCGTGGTGCTGGACGAGGCCGACCGGATGCTGGACATGGGCTTTATCCAGGACGTCACCCGCATCCTGGACAAAATCCCACACCGGAAAAACTTAGGTCTCTTCTCCGCCACCATCAGCCGAGAGGTGATGGACATCTCCTGGGTGTACCAGCGGGACCCGGTGGAGATCACGGTGCGTCCCGTGGAGGAGAACCGCCCGGACATCCAGCAGTACCGCATTGATTTGGAGGGCCGGGAACAGAAATTGGAGACTCTCATCGCCCTGCTGGAGGGCGGGGAGTATGAGCGTGCCATTGCCTTCTGCAACACCAAGAACATGACCGACCGCCTGGCGGGCCTGCTGTCCATGCGTGGCATCTCCTGCAAGGCCATCCATGGCGACATCCAGCAGCGGGTGCGGGAGAAGACCCTCCAGCAGTTCAAAGTCGGACAGCTGCGGGTGCTGGTGGCCACCGACGTGGCCGCCCGTGGCCTGGACATTGACGACGTGGACGTGGTGTTTAACTACGACGTGCCCGACGAGCAGGAAAACTACGTCCACCGGGTGGGCCGTACCGGCCGAGCCAAGCGCCACGGCGTGGCCTACACCCTGGTGGCCTCGGTGACCGAGGCGGTGCGGATGCGGGACATTGCCCGCAACACCCGCATGGATATCCAGCTTTTGAAATATGATAAGGATGGCTGTCTCATGCTGGTGGACGGCGAAAACAACTAAATTCTCGTTTGAAGGAAGGTATGTATGTCTGGATTTGACCTCTCCGTATCCGTCTCCCTGGTCACCGTCTTTGTCCAGGGCATTCTGAGCTTTTTCTCCCCCTGCGTCCTCCCCCTCCTCCCCCTCTACCTGGGCTACCTGTCCGGCAGCATGGGAGACGCCCAGGGGGCCCAGACCTCAAGGGTGAAAACCCTAGTGAACACCTTATTCTTTGTCATCGGCATTTCCGCCGCCTTCTTCTTGCTGGCCCTTGGCATGACCGCCCTGGGTCAGGCCCTGCACCAGTATCAGAAGATCATCATCCAGGTGGGCGGCATTCTCATCATCGCCTTTGGTCTGTTCCAACTGGGGGTCTTTCGCCCCATGGCCCTGGAGCAGGACCGGCGCATCCGCTTCCCCCTGCAAAAGCTGGCCATGAGCCCTCTGGTGGCTCTGGTGTTCGGCTTCACCTTCTCCTTTGCCTGGACCCCCTGCGTGGGTCCCGCCCTGGCCAGCGTGCTGCTCATGGCGGGCTCCGCGGACACCGCCCTCCAGGGCTTCGCCCTCATCGGCCTGTACACCCTGGGCTTTGTCCTGCCCTTCCTGGCGGTGGCCCTGTTTGCCGGGGGACTGTTGAAGCTGTTCCAGAAACACCGCAACGTGGTGCGCTACACCGTGAAGGTGGGCGGGGCGCTGCTGGTGGTCATCGGCCTTCTCATGGTCACCGGGTGGATGGACACCCTGTCCGGGTCCCTGGCGGGCTCTGACCCCCAGGCCACCCCCACCGTCCAGGTGACCCAACAGCCGGAAGCCACAGACACTCCAGAGGCCACCGACGCCCCAGAGGAGAGCCAGGCCCCCATTCCCGCCCTGGACTTCACCCTCACCGACCAGTTCGGCAACACCCACACCCTGGACCAGTACAAGGGGAAAACCATTCTTTTAAACTTCTGGGCCACCTGGTGCGGGCCCTGCCGCAGTGAGATGCCCGACTTGCAGGCGGTGTACGAGGACTACGGCAACAACGAGAAGGACCTGGTGGTGCTGGGGGTAGCTGCCCCCAACCTGGGCCAGGAGGGCTCCACAGAGGACATCACCGCCTTTTTGGAGGAAAACGGGTACACCTACCCCACCCTCATGAACGAAGATGCCAGCCTCTTCTACTCCTACGGCATCTCCTCCTTCCCCACCACCTTTATGATCGACAAAAACGGCAACGTCTATGGATATATCATGGGAGCACAGTCCCGGGAGGTGTTTGACGACATCATCCAGCAGACCATGGACGGGGCCAATTCCTAACCGGGAGGCTTTTGTATGGAACTTCGTGTTCTGGCCATTGGAGACGTGGTAGGCGAGAGCGGCGTGGACTTCCTCTGCCGCCACCTGCCCACCCTCCGCCGCCAGTATGACATTCATTTTACCGTGGTCAACGGGGAGAACGCCGCCTCCAACGGCCTGATGCCCCAGCAGGCCCGGGACATCTTCTCCGCCGGGGCGGATGTGATCACCATGGGCAACCACACCTGGGGCAAGCGCCAGATCGTGGACGAGATGGAGCGCAACCCCTATATCCTACGCCCCGCCAACTACACCAGCCGGGCCCCCGGCCGGGGCTGGGGCATCTTCGACGGCCCCCGGGGCACCACCATCCGGGTGGTCAACCTCATTGGCCGCTGCGGCATGGACTCCAACTTCGACAACCCCTTCACCAAGATGGACGAGATTTTGAAGGAGGGGGACGCCACCCTCACCCTGGTGGACTTCCACGCCGAGGCCACCAGCGAGAAAATCGCCCTGGGCTGGTATCTGGATGGGCGGGTCCAGGCCCTGTGGGGCACCCACACCCACGTGCCCACCGCCGACCCCCAGGTCTTTCCCAAGGGGCTGGGCTTTGTCACCGACCTGGGCATGACCGGACCCACCCAGTCGGTGATCGGCATTCACCCCTCCCAGGCCATCAACCGCTTCCTGGGCGGCCTGCCCCAGCGGTTCCAGCCCGCCGACGGCCCCTGCGGCATGGACGGGGTGCTGTTTACCATCGACACCAACACCCGCCGCTGCCTCAGCGTGGAGCGGGTGGACATTGACGGATAAGGAGGACTCCCCATGCGTATTCTACACGCCGCGGACCTCCACCTGGACTCCCCCCTCAGCAGCCTCCCCGCCCCCCAGGCCGCCCAACGGCGGCGGGAACTGCGGGACCTCCCCCGCCGTCTGGCCCAGCTGGCCCAGGCGGAGGGGGCAGATCTGGTGCTGCTGGGGGGAGATTTGTTGGATGCAGAGCGGGTCTACCCCCAGTCCATCCAGGCCCTCACCCAGGCCCTGGGGGAGCTGTCCGTCCCCGTCTTTATCGCCCCCGGCAACCATGACCCCTACACCAACCAGTCCCCCTACGCCACCGCCCAGTGGCCCACCAACGTCCACATCTTTTCCACACCCCAGATGGAAGCTGTGGAACTTCCTGAGCTCCATGCCGTGGTCCACGGCTGCGCCTTTACTGCTCCCCACCGGGAGGACTCCCCCCTGTCTGGGTACACCGTGCCAGAGGATGGGAGGCTGCACCTTCTCTTTGTCCACGGGGAGGTGGCCCCTATGGGCCGCTACGCCCCCATTTTGCCCGGCCAGCTGGGAGCCACCGGGGCACACTACGCCGCTTTGGGCCACATCCACCGCTATTCGGGGCTGCAATTTGAGGGCAATACCGCCTGGGCCTACCCGGGCTGTCCCGAGGGCCGGGGCTTTGACGAGGCGGGAGAAAAGGGCTGTCTCATCGTCGACGTGACCCACCAGGGGACTACCGCCAAGTTCGTCCCCCTGTGCTGCCGGGAGTACCGCACCCAGGAAGTGGACATCTCCACCCTGTACCAGACCTTGACGGGGCTGGAGTACTCCGACGACCTGGTGCGCCTCACCCTCACCGGAGAGGCGGAGACGGTGCCGTCTCTGGCCTCCATCGCCCAGCAGGCAGCCCCCTATTTCTTCTACGTGGAGGTCACCGACGCCACCACCCTGCCCAAACAGCTGTGGCAGCGGGCGGGAGAGGACTCGCTGACGGGCCTTTTCCTGCGCACCATGTCGGAAAAAATCCGGGTAGCTCCCCCAGAGGAGCAGGCCCGGCTCATTTTGGCCACCCGCTTCGGGCTGGCTGCCCTGGAGGGAGAGGAGGACATTCGAGCATGAACATCATCTCCATGACCGCCACCTTCGGCAAGCTGGAGGGGGCCACCCTCACCCTCTCCCCCGGGCTGAACATCCTCACCGCCCCCAACGAATGTGGAAAATCCACCTGGGCGGCCTTCCTCACCGCCATGCTCTACGGCATTGACACCCGGGAGCGGGATAAGGCGGGGCATCTGGCCCAGAAAACCAAGTATCAACCCTGGTCTGGGGCCGCTATGGCGGGGGAACTCCGGTTGGAGTGGCAGGGGCAGCGCATCACTCTGCGCCGCTTTGCCAACCGCTCCGGCCCCTTCGGGGGCTTTGAGGCGGTGTACACCGCCACCGGGGACCCGGTGCCCTTCCTCACCTCCGCCAACGTGGGAGAGACCCTCACAGGGGTGAGCCGGGAGGTGTTTGTCCGCTGCGCCCTGGTGGGCCAGGGGGACACCGCCGTCACCGCCGCCCCGGATTTGGAGCGGCGCATCGCCGCTCTGGCCACCACCGGAGAGGAGGAGGTCTCCTACTCCGCCACCGTGCGCACCTTGAAGGACTGGCGCAACCGCCGCCAGGCCAACCGCTCCACCGGGCTCATCCCACAGCTGGAGGGAGAGCTGGGGCAGGTGCGCCGCACCCTGGAGGACACCGCCCAGGCTCGGCAGACCCAGGCCCAAGCTCGGCAGGAGCTGGCTGGGCTGCACGTGCGCAAGCAGCAGCTGGAGCGCCAACTGGAGCAGCACCAGGCCTACCGCCAGCAGGCCCTCAACCAGCGGTATGCCCAGGCCCTCCAGCAGCAGGCCCAGGCCCAACAGGCTCTGGAGTCTCTCCCCGCCCCGGACCCCCGCTTCCGGGGGCTCACCGCCGCCCAGGCCATGGAGCAGGCGGGGAACCTCAGTCAGCAGGGCCAGGAGCACAGCCGCCAGCGGCAGCAGGCCAAGGCCAGCCGGAACCGCCTGTCCGCCGCTTTGAGGCTGTGGGTGCCGATACTGGGTGTGGGGGGCCTGCTGCTCATCATCCTGGGCTTTTTCCTCACCCTGTACCCCCTGTCCTTTGTGGGCTTCGGGTGCATGGCGGCGGCTGTCCTTGTGGCCATGGTATTGGTGGCCAAAATGGGCAAGTACGATAAAATTCTGTACTCCCCCGCCCCGCCCCAGGGGGAAAGCATGCAGGAGGCGTTGCAGCGGTATCTGGACTGGCTGACCCAGCGGCAGCAGCTGGAGGCCCAGGTACACCACGCCGGGGAGCGTGTGGCAGACCTGGAGGCCCAGGGAGCCCAGCGTCCCGTATCTTCCGTGACGCCACCCACCGCAGACCCCCACGTGCTCACCGCCCAGCTGCGGCAGGTGGAGGGCCAGATGGCCCAGTGGCAGACCCGCCTGGACCAGGCCACCGGGGCCTTGGGCCGGGACACGCTGGAAACGGAGAGCCGCCGGGACGAGCTGGCGGGACAGATTGCCCAGCGGCAGGAGGAGTATCAGGCCCTCACCCTGGCCCTGGAGGGGCTGGAGGAGGCCAACGCCACCCTGCGCCAGCGGTTCTCCCCTGCTCTGAATGAGAAGGCGGGGCAGCTCCTGGGCCGACTCACCGGGGGACGGCACTGTGGGCTGACCCTGGCCCGGGACCTGTCCGCCCAAGTGGAGCAGGAGGGGGTGCAGCTCCCCCACTCCCAGCTGTTTCTCTCAGCGGGTGCCCAGGAGCAGCTGTATCTGGCCCTGCGTTTGGCCCTCTGTGACCTCACTGCCCCCCAGGCCCCTCTGGTGTTGGACGACACCCTGGCAAACTTCGACGATACCCGGGCCGCCGCAGCCCTGGAGCTGCTGGCCCAGCAAGCCCGGGAGCGGCAAGTGCTTCTCTTCTCCTGTCACAGCCGGGACGCGGCGTGGGGGGAGCAGCACGGGGCGAATGTCACCCAACTATGAAAAAAACACCCTGGAAGCAGCTGTTTCCAGGGTGTTTTTTGTTTCTATGTAGGTGACTGCCAGGCTCAAATCCTCCCTCAGGGAGGGAGGTGGGCCGACGTAAGTCGGCTCGGAGGGAGCCTGTAGTAGGCACCCAAGGGTATTGGCACAATGGGCGGAGTGTGCCAGAGTGGCCGGGAAGTCTGGTGAAGGTCTGCGCTCTGTGCTGACCTGTAGGTACAGCCGCCCGCTTGCTCCCTCAGTCTGCTTACGCAGACAGCTCCCTCCCGGAGGGAGCCAAAGGACTCCGCCGCACCTCCTGTGGTGCTGTGGTAGGGGCCGTGGCTTGCCCGGCCCGTTGGTTCCCTGGCATTGCCCTGGGGGATTCGGGAGGGGCAAGCCCCTCCCCTACGCCCAACAACGCAAGAAATGCGGCAATTTTCAGGGGCTTTTTGTGCCTAGCCCTCAAAAACTGCGCTGCCAAGTCACCGACCGCTGGGAACAGCGGCGCACCAGGGTAAGGCCCTGGCGGTAGAAGAACAACCACACAGAGGAGCAGCGACTCTCTCTAGAATCTCCACGCCATCTATGTGACATGAACCAGGCCAAGGGCCGAACAGAGGAAGGTGCACCCTCCACCCAGTACCGCGGGGTGGATTCCACAAGGCGGGGGAAGGCCCCGCCTTTGGTGGTCTTTGGTTCCTTTCTGGCAGCAGAAAGGAACCCCCTGCGGGGAGCGCGTCCCCTAGGCTGGCAAGCCTGATACCACGTTGATCAAACGATCAGTTCCTCCGCCCCGGCTTACGCCGGGTCATCTCGATGACCCAAAGCATACTCACAGCACTGTATCACCAGCTGATTAAAGGAGATGTCGTTCTCATCCGCCACTTTTTGCAGCTTTTGAATCAAATCATCCGGCATTCGGATGGTCTTGTTGGAATTGTGGGGCTTTTTCACCTCAAACATGGGTTTTAGTCCTCCGTGATGACAAACAAGTCGTTGGGCGTACAGTTCAGCAGCAGACACATGGTCTCAATGTTCTCATAGCGGATGGATTTGGTCTCGTTGTTCACCATGCGGTTGAAATTCTGGTAGCTCATGCCCAGCTGCTTATAAAGCCAGTATTTCGTCCTTCCCTGCTCTTCCAGAAGGCGCAGAACATCTAACTTAATCATAAGGTATCTTCACATCCTATATTTTTGATGAGAGCATACCTTATTTTTCCTCTTCCAAAATAGACTATTACATTATATAATGTAAACATTAGTTTGGCAGGGAAGGAAGGAAATGATGATTATTGATATAACTGGCACAATTTTAATTCCCGGAAATCTCGGCAAAGACTGCCCGGGAAACGGACAGCATTGTGATGATTCCGGCATTCCCATCGAGTGCTGCTGTGATGAATGCGATTATCTGATGTGCTGCTACACTTCTATCACGGACCAAGAGTGTCTCCACTGTACGGACTCCCATTGCCCCCATGCAGGGAAACAGTAACCCCCTGGAAGCAATGCTTCCAGGGGGCATTTCTCACTTATGATACAGCTTATTGCTCTGATACTGGGGGGTGCAGGTCATGCGCAGGCCCAGCTTCTGATACACATTGCTGTCCGCGGCGGAGAGAATCACCGAGGAGTGGGCGTCACAGCCCCGCAGCTTGTCCAGCTGGGACAGGGCCAGATCCGCCTGGGGATCGGTGGCGGCGGAGATGGCCAGGGCAATGAGCACCTCGTCGCTGTGCAGACGGGGGTTCTGGCTGCCCAGGTGCTGAATCTTCACCTTCTGGATGGGCTCAATGGCCTCTCGGGAGATCATGTGCACCTCATCCCCCAGCCCGGCCAGCTTCTTCAACGCGTTGAGCAGGGCGGCAGAGGAGGAGCCCATAAGCTCAGTGGTCTTGCCGGTGACGATGGTGCCGTCGGGCAGCTCGATGGCGGCGGCAGGCTCTCCCGTCTCCTCGGCCCGGGCCTCAGCGGCGGCCACCACGGGGCGGTCGGCGGTGGACACCCCGGCCTGCTTCATCAGCAGCTCCAGCTTGTACACGCTCTCCTTGTCCCCCTGGCCCCGGCGCACGTCACACAGGGCGGTGTAGTAGCGGCGGATGATCTCCTGACAGGCGGCGGCTCGCACCACTTCGTCGTCCACGATGCAGTTGCCCGCCATGTTCACGCCCATGTCGGTGGGAGACTTGTAGGGGCTCTCCCCCATGATCTGCTCGAACATGGCCCGGAGCACGGGGAACACCTCAATATCCCGGTTGTAGTTCACCGTGGTCTGGCCATAGGCCTGGAGGTGGAAGTGGTCGATCATGTTCACGTCGTTGAGGTCCACGGTGGCGGCCTCATAGGCCAGGTTCACCGGGTGCTGGAGGGGCAGGTTCCAGATGGGGAAGGTCTCAAACTTGGCATAGCCCGCCTTCACCCCACGGCGGTGGTGGTGATAGAGCTGGGACAGGCAGGTGGCCATTTTGCCAGAGCCAGGGCCGGGGGCAGTGACCACCACCAGGGGCCGGGTGGTCTCAATGTAGTCGTTGCGGCCATAGCCCTCGTCGGAGACGATGTGGGGAATGTCGTGGGGGTACCCGGCAATGGGATAGTGGAGATACACCGTGACACCCAGGTCCTCCAGGCGGCGCTTGAAGGCGTCGGCGGCGGGCTGCCCGGCATACTGGGTGATGACCACGCTGCCCACATACAGGCCCTTGGAGCGGAAGGTGTCAATGAGGCGCAGCACGTCCTCGTCGTAGGTGATGCCCAGATCGCCCCGCACCTTGTTCTGCTCAATGGCGGCGGCAGCGATGGCAATGACCACCTCTACGCTGTCCCGCAGCTCCAACAGCATGCGGATTTTGCTGTCCGGGGCAAACCCAGGCAGCACCCGGGAGGCGTGGTAGTCGTCAAAGAGCTTGCCGCCAAACTCCAGGTACAGCTTGCCGCCAAACTGGGAAATTCGCTCCCGAATGTGGGCGGACTGCATCTCCAGGTACTTTTGATTGTCAAAACCGATTTTATTTGCCATCCTCACACGTCGGCTCCCGGCCACCCGGAAGCCATCCTCCCTCTTTACACATTATCCCCGAAATTTTATCACATATCCCACCGTCAAACAAGGATTTTCTCAAAAAACACCCTCCATTTCCCGCACGAGAAATGGAGGGTATTTTTGTCGAATTTGCCTCTTGTCACAGTTCTCGCTTCTGGTAGAAGCGGATGGACAGCCACCAGGACAGGGCATACAGGAGGATAGACACCCCGGCCACCACCGCCAGGGGCCACAGCCCGCCTCCCATCACCTGCACCTGGAACCCAATTCCGGCCAGCACAGTAGCCGCGGCGGTAAACAGACCAATGGTAATGTAAAAGGCCATACGCCCCTTCTCCGCCCCATACTTGAATACATAAGGCAGGATCAAAGCAGGACCCAAACACCCCAACACCAACAGGGCGGTTCCCACCAAAGCAAACTGCTCCAGAACAAAGCCGCCCCCCAGAATCATCCGCACAGTAGTGGCTGCCATGGAGATGAGAAACGCCACGGAACCGAAACACATGCCTACCAAATATTTTGTGCTCACCAGCTGAGCCCTGGTGTAGGGCAGGGTACCGCTGTAAGCTGTCCATTTGTCATGTTCATCGTAGGAAACCAAAGTCATAGGTATCACGCTGGCAATCATGATGGGATAAATCAGGAAAAAGATATTATCATCGCCCGTAAACGATACAGCCAAAAACACCGCCACGATTACAATAAACGCCCGGCAGTACCGCCACGACAGATAAAAATCCTTCAAAAGCAGTCCTTTCATATCACGCCGCCTCCTTCACCATAAAGATAAACAGCTCTTCAATGCTCACAGGGCTCACCTGCATCCCGGCAGGCACGCCGTCCCGGCGCACCAGAGCCTCCACCCCGTAGGGAGACGCCTTGACCCCACGCACCGCCTGGGGGTCCAGCTGGGCCAGCTGCTCCTTGGAGCAGTGGATGAGCCCGTATTCCTCCAGCAGTCGGTCCTTCTCCTCACACAGCATCAGCTTTCCCTTGTGCAAAAAGGCGATGTAGTCGCAGATTTTCTCCAAATCGCTGACAATGTGGGAGGAGATGAGCACCGCGTGGCTCTCGTCCCGGGTGAACTCGCTGAACATCTCCACCACTTCGTCCCGCACCACTGGGTCCAGCCCCGAGGTGGCCTCGTCCAAAATGAGCAGTTTGGGGTGGTGGGACAGGGCCACCGCAATGCCCAGCTTCATCTTCATGCCCTTGGAATACTCCTTAAAGGGGCGTTTTTCCGGGAGATTCAGCTTTTTGAGATACTGAGCGTACAGCTCTTTATCCCACTTGGTATAGGTGTGAGCCATGATTTTTCCCACCTGCACGGCGCTCAAGCAAGAGGGAATGCCCACCTCGTCCAGCACCACCCCGATGTCCTGCTTGGTGAGGAGCATATCCTCCCGGTTGTCCCGGCCCAGGAGGGTGATGGTGCCCTCGTCCCGGTGAATCATGTCCAGAATCAGCTTAATGGTGGTGCTCTTACCCGCTCCATTCTCGCCGATAAGGCCCATGATACACCCACAGGGCAGGGTGAGATTCAGGTTGTCCAGGGTAAACTCCCCGTAGTCTTTGGTTAAATTCCGAATTTCCAGTGCGTTCATGGTCTCACTCCTCCATACTCAGGCGGAACATCTCCAGCAGTTCCTCTCGCGTCAACTGGCAGCTGGCCGCCAGCTTCCCAATCTCCTCCATGTGGGCCTCAATCTGCTTCAAGGTCTCCTCCCGCAACAGCTCCACATTCTTGGGGGCCACAAAACAGCCCTTGGCGGGGAGCGTATAAATGAACCCCTCCCGCTCCAGCTCCTCATAGGCCCGCTTGGTGGTGATGACGCTGATGCGCAGGTCCTTGGCCAGGTTTCGGATGGAGGGGAGGGCCTGGTCCGCCTCCAATTCCCCGCTGATGATCTGATGTTTGATCTGGGTGTAAATCTGATCGTAGATGGGGGACCCACTGCGGTTGTCAATGTAAAGATTCAAACCATCACCTCGTTTGCTTTCTGTGTATACACAGTATATACAGTAGCCACAGTCTTGTCAATAGGGCTGGGAAATTTTTATTGGCTCCCTGTCTTGGTACAGCACAGCCTCCCCTCTTGCCTTTTCCCCGCTCCGTCACTATAATGTGTGGTATCCGTGACCATTCTGCTGGGAGGTGCCCTATGAAAACCATCGCCATCATTGACGACGACATCCACATTGGAGATGTCCTGGAGCAGCTGCTGCGCCGGGAAGGGTATCAGGTGCTGCGGGCGTACTCGGGCACCGAGGCCCTCTACCTGCTCTCCCAGCAGCGGCCCGACCTGGTGCTGCTGGACCTGATGCTCCCCGGCCTGTCCGGGGAGGAGGTACTGCCCAAAATCCAGAGTTTCCCCGTCATCATCCTCAGCGCCAAGGGGGATGTGGAGAACAAGGTGGAACTGCTCCAGGCGGGCGCGGTGGACTACATCACCAAGCCCTTTCACCCCCAGGAGCTGCTGGCCCGCATTGGGGTGCATCTCCGCCGCCCCCGTGGAGAGGAGGAGGGCCAGGTGCTCACCGTGGGGGAACTGAGCCTGGACTCCCTGGCCCGTCAGGTGACGGTGGCCGGGCAGGAGGTACACCTGACCAAGACGGAGTACGCCATCTTGAAGCTGTTTCTCCAGCACCCCAATCAGGCCTTGTCCAAGAGCGTCATTTTGGAGCGCATCAGCCTGGACACCCCGGACTGCACCGACAGCTCCCTGAAACAGCACATGAGCAACCTGCGGAAAAAGCTGCGTCAGGCCAGCGGCAAAGAGTACCTCCAGTCTGTGTGGGGCATTGGTTTTCGCCTGACCGCTTCTTAAAATCTTGATGATTTCTTGACCCATTTCTTCACCGCTTCCTTGACCCCTCTCTGGTACACTATCCCCATCAAGCGCAAGGAGATAAATTATGATCGACTGGTGTAAACGTCATCCCATCCTTTTTATGGCCGGGTATCTGGTGTTCTACCTGGTGTGCTTTGGAGCCCTGGAGCACTTTATCAAACCGGAGTGGATCGTCCACTGTTTTCTGGACGACTGGATTCCCTTCTGTAAGTATGCCGTCATCCCCTACTTCGCCTGGTTTGTGTGGGTGCCCGCCACCTTGTTCTGGCTTCTGTTCACCCAGCCCCGGCAAGAGTTCTGGCGACTGTGTCTGCCCCTGTTCGGGGGCATGACCCTGTGCGTGGCCCTGTGCGCCCTCATCCCCAATGGAGTGGACCTGCGCCCGGACTCCATCCCCGGCAACGACTTCTTCACCCAGGTGGTGCGGCAGCTGTGGGGGGTGGACACCGACACCAACGTCTGGCCCTCCATCCACGCCTTTAACTCCATGACGGTGGCCCTGAGCTATCACCGCTGGGCCAAAGCCAAGCCCTCCACCCAGCGCCGGGTGGTAGGGACGTGTATGCAGCTTCTAAATCTGTCCATTTTGGCCTCCACGGTGCTGCTGCGGCAGCACAGCGTCATTGACCTGTTCTGCGGCGTGGCCCTGGCCCTGGTGCTGGACTATGTAGCCGACTACGTGACGGCACACGCCCGGGTGTGGATTCAGCAGGAGGCGTGAGCATGGAACTGGTCTGCCAAGCCCACGGCCTATCCAAACAATACGGCCACACCTACGCCCTGCAAAACCTCACCATGCAGGTGCCCAAAGGGTCCATTTACGGCCTGGTAGGGCGGAATGGGGCGGGAAAAACCACCCTGATTCGTATCCTCTGCGGGCTGCAATCCCCCACCGCCGGGAACTACACCCTGTACGGCACCCCATTTTGGGACCCCGCCATCCATCAGGTCCGGCGGCGGATGGGAGCGGTGGTGGAGTCCCCCGCCATCTATCAGGACCTGTCCGCCCTAAATAATCTAAAATTGCAGGCCCAGGTTCTGGGCCTGCCCTCTTATCAGGACCTTCCCCACCTGCTGGAGCTGGTGGGGCTGGAGAACCCGGGGAAGAAAACCGTGCGCCACTTCTCCCTGGGTATGCGCCAGCGGCTGGGCATTGCCATGGCCCTGGTGGGAAGCCCGGACTTTCTGGTGCTGGACGAGCCGGTGAACGGCCTGGACCCCCAGGGGATTGTGGAAATTCGAGAGCTGCTGCTGCGGCTGAACCGGGAACACCAGATCACCATTCTCCTCTCCAGCCACATTCTGGACGAGCTGGCCCGGCTGGCCACCCACTACGGCTTTTTGGACCGGGGCCGCATGGTCCAGGAGGTCAGCGCCGGAGCGGTGGAGGCCGCCTGCCGCAAATGCACCCATGTAGAGGTGTCCGACGTGGCCGTTCTGGCCCGGGTGCTGGACGGGATGGGGCTGGACTACACCATTGACTCCTCCCACACCGCCAACATCTACGCCCATCCCCATGTGACGGAGCTGGTGCAGGCCCTGGCGGAAGCTGGGTGCCAGGTATCCGCCATGCACCAGCAGGATGAGAGCCTGGAGAGCTATTACATGAGTCTGGTGGGAGGTGAGGGGCATGGGTAACCTGCTGCGGGCCGACTTCTTCCGCCTGTGGCGGAGCAAGAGCTTTTGGGCGTGTATGATCTTCCAGGTGGGGACAGGTGCCTTTGTCCCGGTGTCCTGCTATCTGTATGAACTCCGGCATCCCATTCCCTATTCTCAGCACCTGGATGCAGAGTTTTTGAACTTTATCCCCTTTGTGTGCATTCTCTTCGCCCTCTTTTGTGCTCTGTTTATCGGCACCGATTACAGCGACGGCTCTGTGCGCAACAAACTGGTGGTGGGGCACCGCCGCTGGGAAATTTACTTCAGCCACCTGGTCACCTGCACCGTAGCCTGTCTGTTGATGTGTGTGGGCTACCTTCTGCCCTATCTGGCGGTGGGTACCCCCCTGTTTGGCCCTTTGGAGACCGATATGGGCACCGTTCTGGCCTATCTGGGCGCCACGCTGGTGCTCACCGTGGCCCTGGCCTCTCTATACACCATGCTGGCCATGCTCATTCCAAACCGCACCGTGTCTGCGGTGGTGGCCCTGGTGCTGTCTTTTGGCCTGCTAATCTCCGGCAGCTACCTTTACTCCTATTTGAACTATCCCCCCACCTACACCCAAGTGACCTATAACTCGGTCTCGGGGGAGTTGGAGGAGCAAGAAGCGCCATACCCCTTCTATCTGGAGGGTACCAAGCGGGAGATATTCCAGCTGCTGTGCGACGTGACCCCCGGCGGACAGATCATGCAGTGCGTAGTCTGGGACGCTCCCAACCTGCCCCTTCTCCCCGTATACTCCGCCGCCCTCACCGTGGTGACCACGGGGGTGGGGCTGTGGGGATTCCGGCGGAAAGATTTGAACTGACCGAGGAGGGCTTATGAAGCTGTTACCCTGGATTTTGGTGGCCCTTTTGGGGGTTCTCCTCCTGATTTTGGCCGGGAAGGTGTACACGCTGCGCAAATCCGCCCGGCAGCTCCGGGAGGGGATGGCCCAACAGCTGGAGCGCGAGACCAACACCCTGCTGGCTGTGTCCTCCGGGGACCGGGAGATGCGGGCGCTGGCCGACGCCCTCAACGGGCAGCTGGCCCAACTGCGAGCGGAGCGGCAGCGGTACCAGCACGGGGACCTGGAGCTGAAAGAGGCCATCACCAACATCTCCCACGACCTGCGCACCCCTCTCACCGCCATCGTGGGCTATCTGGCCCTGCTGGAGGGGGAGGAGAAGTCGGAGACGGTGGAGCGGTACCTGTCCCAGATCTCCAACCGCACCCAGGTACTCCACCAGCTGTCCGAGGAGCTGTTTGCCTACGCCCTGCTCACCGCCCCCCAGCCCCTCCACCCCCAGCGTGTGGACCTGCGGGGCCTGGTGGAAGAGGCGCTGCTGTCCTACTGCGGGGCCATGGAGCAGCAGGGCATGGAGCCCACCATCCAGCTGCCGGAAGGGCGGGTGGAGCGGAATCTGGACCCCACGGCGGCGGGGCGAGTGCTGAGCAACCTCATCAGCAACGCCCTAAAATACAGCGCCGGGGGCTTTGCCGTCACCATGACCCCGGACGGGGTCATCACCTTTGCAAACTCCGCCCCGGACCTGAACCCGGTATTGGTACAGCGGCTCTTCGACCGCTTTTTTACCGTGGAGACCGCCCGCCACTCCACCGGCCTGGGCCTGTCCATCGCCAAGCTGCTCACCCAGCAGATGGAGGGCACTTTGGAGGCCAAATATCAGGAGGGGCAGCTGGTCATTACCTTGTCTTTTCCCGTGGCCTGACCGTCTCCACAGCCCGGAATCAGGCTTGCCAGCCTGGTGGGGACGCTTCCCGCTGGGGGTTCATGTTTCTGCCATCAGGCAGAGTGAGGGGCGGTCCTTCTCCCATTTCTCAGGTGCAGACCTGCGCCCCCGCCGGGGACGCTCCGCTGGGGTCCATTTTGACTGGCCAAAATGGACGAAAAGCCACAAAAGGGGCCCGCCCCTTTTGAAACCCCAATGATTTTATTTTGTTTTGTGCGGTGG
>NZ_NFKO01000026.1:0-27502 GCF_002160435.1 Pseudoflavonifractor sp. An176
ATTTCGGTAAAGCTGGAATCATATGAGGTAATCAAAACCATTAAGGAACCAGACGATTCTTTTTTAGAATTGATCGGAATTCCGGAAAAATCGCAAAATGACATGATTGATGATTGCCTATTGTTTGAAGTATATTCAAACAGAGTTGACATACTAATCACGGAGGATCGGAGACTAAGAAATAAAGCTATAAAGCTAGGTTTGAGTGACAGAGTTTTTTCAATAAATGCATTTATCAGTGCAGCGACGGCTGAAAACCCAAGTCTCATTGAATATAAAATGCTTGCCGTTGAAAAAACCTATTTCGGAAATGTTGATTTAACCGATTCTTTCTTTGACAGTTTCCGTATCGCTTATCCAGGATTTGATAAGTGGTTTGCTCGCAAGTGCGATGAAGAAGCTTACATATGTAATACGGATGCTGGAAAGGTACTAGGATTCCTCTACTTAAAAACAGAAGGTGTCGATGAGAATTACTCAGATATTGTTCCGCCCTTTAAACCGATGCGCAGATTAAAAGTAGGAACATTTAAAGTTGAATCTACCGGATTTAGGTTGGGTGAGCGTTTTGTTAAAATTATTTTTGACAATGCCTTACAACGCAATGTTGACGAAATTTATGTAACACTCTATACAGATAGAGAAGAACTGTCCGCTTTGGCTGCATTACTGAAAAGGTGGGGCTTCACTGAATATGGAGTAAAAATTGGAAACGGGAAAGAAGAACAAGTTTTAGTAAAAAGGATGAAAGATTTTGATCATAATATTTCTTTTCGCAAAAACTTTCCCAACATTCAGTATGATTGCAATAAGTATATTTTGCCGATTTTCCCACAATATCACACCACACTACTCCCGGATTCCAAACTGAACAACGAGAATAAAATTGATTTTCTCGGAAGAGAACCTCATAGGTATGCATTACAAAAGGTCTATATCTCGTGGGCTCCCGGAAATGGTGTAAAGCCCGGTGATCTAATTCTGTTCTATCGAACAGGCCCCGAAGGTTCAAATAAAAAATATACTTCGGTTGTTACAACAGTCGCTATGGTGGATGAAATTATTAGCAATATTCATTCTCAGGAGGAACTGCTTAGTATCTGTCAGAATCGAAGTGTCTTTTCTACCGAAGAATTGAAAGGCTTTTGGCGTGATCATAGGCGTAATTTAAAAGTTTTAAAATTGTCTTTTGTCAAAAGCCTGAGCAAAAGATTAACATTGGGCTACCTTTGGGACCATGACATTGTGTGTGCTCCAAGGGGGCCTAGATCGTTTATGAAATTGAGTGATGAACAATATAATCAGATTATGCACGATTCTGAGACGGAAATTAAGTATGTAGAATGATGAGGATTTAATTTTGAAGGCGATTCTATTATCAATAAAACCAGAATATGTTGATAGGATATTGGCTGGTACAAAAAAATATGAATATCGTAAACGGCTAGCACGAAGTGACAGTTCTGTTCTACTTGTATATAGCACATCTCCGGTAATGAAAGTGGTGGCAAAAGTTGAAATACTGGGGACTATTTGTGCAGCTCCCTCCACCTTATGGGAACAGACTAAAAGTAACGCGGGCATTAGCAGAAAAAAATATCGGGAATATTTTCATGGGTGCAAAACAGCATACGCCTATAAATTAGGAAAAGTAGAAATATTTGATCCTCCACGAGATTTATTAGATTACAATATCACACTTGCCCCGCAATCTTTTTCGTATGTAGATATAGAATAAAGCAGGAAAGGGTGGCTTGAAGCCACCCTTTCCTGCTTCGGGCCATGCTGACCCGAAGTCAACTTGCCAGAAACCGATACATAGCAGACTTGCCTCCGTCCAGAGCCCAAAGCAGAGAACCAGCCACCGCTTGCAGCCCATACGGCGAAAGGAGGAAGGCGAGGAACAGAAATACAATCCCGCCGATGGGGGTTGGCGTGAAAAAGAGGGCGATACCCAGCACCGCCAGGATCACGGAGGCAATCGTCAGCAGGAAGGCGCAAATATCAAACAGAAACACCAGCAGAGCAGCCAGAAGGGACAGCACCAGAGCGAAAGGCGCAACCAATATTTTCAGCAGTATCTTCATCATCAAAACCTCCTTTATTCTTTCTATCTCTATTTTATCATGCCTGCCCGGGGACATAAATGTTGCGAAAGATTAGTGAATCCTGTCCTTAAGGTCAAAAAAAGAGCACCCTCAATAGGTGCTCTCAAATATATTAAAAATTGAATTTATCAAATGGTTGTGCCAACGTTTTAATGTTATTCCAATTAAAATCATATAACTCTGATTCCTGCCAATCGGATATTAAAGGGGGATGTATTTCAAAAATAACATCTGCATCAAAATTCAAATCATAGGCACCATCTTCTTGCCAACAAAGGCCATTTGTCCCATATGTTTCAATACAGCGAGAACCAAACTGGGAATACAAGAGTATTAAAATTCCAGCTACTGCATTGATACAATTTTCTAAATTTGCTTTTTCAAGATTTTCTTCACGATTATGTTTTACCTTATTATAGGCATCATACCAGTCTGGTGCTTTAGAGTTAGTAAGTCCAAAATTAGCAAAAGGACGAAAATCCTTTTTTATATATTCCAATTCATGGGTGTTGGGATTTCGCATTCTCCAGTTGGAAAACGTTGCAGTGTATTTTGACAGCAGCGAGGATTTCTCCAGTTTCTTATAATCAAGCATGGTAAAATGCTTGTTAGTTGGTGTTGCTCCGTTGGCTTCCATAATAAGTTTACAATTTAATTCTACTTCAGTACAAGCGCGGAGTAACAGACTATATAATTCAAAGGAAAAGGTAGCCTTATTTTGTTCATCTGGCTCGATAGAATTAAATATTGAGCGCAACTCCTTCTCGATATTGATATATGCTCTACTAAGTTGTAGGCGATCGGAAGCGTACCTTTTATCTACCGCATAATCTGGAACAAATGACTTTGGACGAGCTATTCTATAATACGGTTTTGCTAACCCCATGATTATTCCTCCAACATTTTATTTTGTGTTTTTAGTGTATATCTTCAAAAATTTAATGTCAATCAGATATATAGTTTACACATAAAAAAGAGGGCGGCAAGCCCCACACAACGGAAGCCTGCCGCCCTCGTCTTACTTTGCCACCAGCTCGGAGAGCTCCCGCAGCACCTTTGACACCTCGCCCCACAGCTTTTCATAGTCCCGCTTCAATCCGTCGATTTCCTCCGGGTACACGCCGTAGGTATGCGCGTGTACGGCGACCTGATTGAGATTATTGGAGCAGCGCCTTTGCAGAGAGATCAATTCTTTTATGGGCGCAAGGTCAACGTGCAGGATATACCCGTTCAGAGCCATCTTCCGCACATAAGCCCCGGCATTGGAAATGCCCGCTTCGGCCATCCGTTCATGGATGGCCGCCAGCTCGTCCGGCGTTACCATGACGTGTAGATGGACATTCCGCTTGCGGTTCTCCATCAGCGTTCCAGCTCCCGGCCCTTTCTGCGCTCTTTGGGCTCCTTCACTTTGTCCAGCGGCTTTGCGTCCAGCTCCGGGGGCGCAGGCTGGATGGGCGTGTTATTGGGTACGCCGTCGATCATGTTGCAGTTCTGCTCCGTGGAGAGCTCGGCGGTTTTCAAATAGTTGTCTTTTTCGTGCATGGCAATCCTCCTTTATCGTTCCTCATGGTTTTTATGGCCCCGCTTCTGGCTGGGTTCCTTCGGGGGTTCCTGCCCTCTGGCTCCATCCTTGAGCCGGGCGGTAATGGATGGGCGCGCCCGGTCAGGATTGCCCGGTGCGGGTTTCAGCTCATAGTCCTCCATCTGTTTTTCGGTCAGCGGCTTTGCATAGGTCAGTTCGCCCCATGCCATCAGCCTGCCATTTGCCACAGGGCGCCGCCTGTCGTCATCGTAGTTGACGATGGAAAGCGGAGGGTTATCCGGGGACTTCGGGTAGGTGCCTATGTCCACAGGGCGCTGGGTGGAATAGTAGCGGTAAACGCCCTCTGGGCCCAGCTCCGTATTTTTGACTGCCGCATGATAAAGGTACTGATAATCGTCCACCCGGCGATCAAAGTCTCGCTGCGCCCATTCCAGACTGTTTCCATAGCGGCCCCAGTAGTAATCCCGCTGGCCCTTTTCGCCTTCGGTAAACTGCCAGGTCACAAAGGGGTCCGGCGCTCCCGGATTATGCCCCAGCGCAAAGCCGTGTCCGCTGTCAAAAGTGGTTGTTTTCAAAATGGCATAGCCTTGTACAATCTCCAAGAGATACCTCCTTTCTGTACCTCGGGCCAACATGGCCCGAAGTGTGGTATGTTACGAAATGAGGGAGTAAACCGGGACGGGATGGGTTGCAGTATTCCCGCCCCGGAAACGCCCTCAAAAAAGCCCGGAATATCAAGCCTTTCGGGGCGGCAAATCGTAACCGCCGCCCGGCCTTTTCTCCCGCATTTTTCTCATACGTTCCCGGCTTTTCCGGCGGTTTCCTTCGGCCTTGCAGGCGTCGGAACAGTAGGCTTGACGGCCTTCGGGTAAAAATGCCCGCCCGCAGACCGCACAGGCCCGAAGCTCCGGGGAAATACCTTCCACGGTCAGCGCCGCAAGAAGCTCCGGGTCGAGGGGCAAGACGGCCTCCCGGAAATAGCGGCAGTACGCCCCTGTCCAGCATTTGTGCAGCATATAGCAAGCACAGTCCAGCGGCAGGCACAGGCCCGTTTCCCGGTCATAGTTGGCGCACATTCCCGTGACAAGGGAACGGATTTTCTTCTTCTCGTCACGGGTCAGCTCCCGGGCGTCCATTCAGGACTTCGGGCCACGATGGCCCGAAGGGCGGGGCTCCACGATCAGCGCCCGGAATTTCTTCCGGCACTGTTTTTTCCTGCCTTTGCACTCCTTGTAGTAGCGGCATCCGGTACAAGGGTCGTCGCTGCCCCGGCCCGGCCACGGCACTTCCTTCATCATTCGCTCAAAGGGGCTGTTGGTAAAATTCACTGGCGGGCCTCCTGTTCTTCCGTGTCCTCGTCCCACGGAGGGGTATCCTCGTCCTCGGGTTCCTCTGCGATTTCCTCCTGCCCTTCGTCCTCATATTCGCAGTAGTCGTCCTCCAGGTCCGGCGCTTCGTGCTTCGGCTTGTAAATCTTGAAGTAATAACCGGCACCGCCGCCGATCAGCACCACCGCCCCGATCAGGAGCAGCGAAAGAAATGGGCTGTCTGTTTTTTCGGCCTCGGGTTCGGGTTCCGGCTCGGTCACTTCCTCCACGGGTTCGGTGGGCTCCGGCTCCGGTTCGGGGGTCACTTCCTCGGCTGGTTCCTCGCCCTGTTCGGCAAGAGGCAGAAGGTCATCCACAGTTACAGCATTGAGGAAATAGACGTTTTCGCTGGTTTTCTGCTTGTCGATCACCAGATAGAAAACACTCTCGTCTGCGGTGGTAATGGTGTAGAACTCTTTGCCGTCCTCGTCGGTGGCGTTGTCCACCACCGTTCCCGTTCCATCCGGGGTAAAGGGGTTCTGGGTTTCCGGCTCCGCCTCGGTTTCCACCGGGGCGGGGGTGGCCTCGGGCTGCGGCTCATTGCTCTGGGCGTAAGCCGGGACCGTAAAGATCAGGCAACACAAAAGGCTGGCAGTCATCACCGCCAGCCTGCGAAATTTAGTTTTCTTCATGGGCCGTGTCCTCCTTTTCGGGTGCCTCCGGCTTCGGGCCATTGTGGCCCGAAGCGGCAAGGCTGTTTTTGGGGTCGTTCAAAAAGGCCATCAGCTCGGCGGGGGTCAGTTTGAGAGAGCGCACCGCCTGCACAATCTGGCTGTTTTCTTCCTCCTGTTTCTGCTTTTCCAGCTCCCGGATTTTGGCCTGCCACTCGGCGGCCTTCTCCCGGGCCTTTTCCAACTCCTTATCGAGCTTGTCGATCTTGTTCATGCAAGGACTCCTTTCTTCTGGCTCACAAGCGCCCGAAGGCGTAGAAATGTGTCTGCCAGTAGCTTGAATTGATATTTGCGTATTGGATGGGAGAACCACAATGGAGCATCATCCCGTCGCCCACATAAATCCCCACATGGGACACAGGGCCGGGGCTGTCATAAGTTCCCGTGAAAAAGATAATGTCGCCCGGCTTCGCCTCGGAGGGGGAAATGATGGCGCACTGGTTGTAAATGCCCTGCGCCGTGGTACGGGGCAGGTTGTGGACGCCGCTGGCCGTGTACACCCAGCAGACAAAGCCTGAACAGTCAAAGGAGGTGGACGGGCTGGAGCCGCCCCACACATAAGGCCAGCCGATGTACTTTGTCGCCTCCGCCATGAGCGCCGCAAAGGCCGGGTCATCCAGCGCCTCGCCGGGTATCTCATAGCTGGGGCCGGTGTCCTCGCCGCCGATATAAATCCCTTCCCACAAATAAGGCTTGTTGCCTTTGAGCTGCTGCATGACGGTGTAGATTTCCCGCTGCTGTTCATCCAGCCTCGGCAGGATCACGGCAGGCAGCGTTTTGTTTGTGAGGGTCACATTGAGGATGTAATACTCATAGGGGACTTCCTCGGTGGTGGTTTCTCCGGTTTCCGGGTCGGTGCTGGTTTCGGTGCGGTAGCGTATCTCGATTTCCTCCGTCAAGGTCAGCTCATACTGCGCCTCGAAGATCTCCCGCAGCTCGTCCTGCACCTGCTCCCGGAAATAAACATGGTACTTTGCCGAGAGATAGGACGCCAGCTCATAGGGGTTGTGGCCGATCTCGTCCACGGAATAGCGGTACTCGTCATAGCCGGGATGGGTGCTTTCGATGTTCGCTACCGTCTGCGCCAGTTCATTTTCCAGCGCCGTGTAGTCCTCGTCCACGCCAAGCAGGTCGGCGTCCTCCGAGGCATAGGAAGTGCCGGATACCGCATTGGCAAGACCGCTGCCAAGCGTGGGAAAGATGGAGCTTACCGCCGACAGGATATAGCAGACCAGCAACAACAGCACCAACACCAAAACCGCCACAGGATGACGGGTCACAAACCGCGCCGCCCGCCGGGTCACATTCCCCGAAGCGGCAGCGGCTTTCTTTGCGGCCTTTGCGCTCTGTTTTGCCGCCGCCTTTGCCTCTTTGGAATACCGGCGTTTTAGTTTCCACTTCTGCTGTATCCGGGACAGCGGATTGCTGGCGAGCTCCGGGTGCTCGGCGGCCATCTTCTGAAAATCCACATTGGCCCGGGCTTTTATGTCCTTCCGTTCCCACTTTGCCACCTTCCGGGCCGGGTGTTCCCGCCAGCGCCGTTTGGCATACCGGGTCAGTTTCCGGGTCCCAGCCTCGGCGGTCAGCTCGGATTTATGCGCTCCTTCCACGCCCACATTTTCATGCTCGACTTCGTGGATTTTGTTGTGGAGATAAAACCATGCCTCGGTGCGGGCTCCCCGGACGGCTTTCTTTGCAAGTCCCGGCGGCTTCTGCGCCGCCCGTTTCGCCTCGACCTTATCCAGCTTCTCCCGGGCCTTTCCCAGCTTTTCCCCGGTGCGCTCCGCTTTGGCCTGCGCCTTCTGGTACTTGTCCTTTTTACTCCCGGCTTTCTCGGCGGAGCCCTCCGGCTCCTGCGCCTTGCCGGTATCCTGCGGACCGCCCCTGTCATCCTCCTGCCTCATGCGGTCAGAAGGGCGGGCTTTCCGGCTGTCCTCTTGAAACTTGCCGCTTTTGGACTTCGGGCCATCATGGCCCGAAGCGCCGGTCTGCCCGGTATCCTCGTCCTCAAACCGCAGGCGTCGGGACGGTGCAGGGGAAGGCCCTTCCCGGTCAGCCGGTCCGGGGCGAGTGCTCCCGGTATCCTCCGGCGGCCCCGGCCTTTGAAAATTCCGTTTATCCGGTTTCTTTCCGATGGCGTATCCCTCCTTTCCGAACCTCGGGCCAGTATGGCCCGAAGTGTGTTACGCCCGCTTCATTTCCTGTTTCTTGTCCTCCGGGCGGGTGGTCATAATGGCGTACAACTCGGTATTCTGCGGGAAGCGGTCAACAAACGGGATGGTGGTATTCCCGAAGAACAACAGCCCTTCGCCGGAATTGGTGTGGGTCACATAGGAAAGCTGGTGGGGGCTGATACCGAGCTGTTTGGCTAAAATCTGGCGGTCCCCCTGCGCCTGTGAGAGCAGCACAAGGAAGTCCGAGTTTTCAAAGATGTTCTCGATCTCCGGGCTTGCAAGGAAGTCCTTCACGTTCTGCGTTAAGGCGCTGGGCACGCAGCCCTTCTTACGGAGCATTTTCCAGATCGCCACACAGTAGCTTGCCGTCAGCCGGTCACGGAGCAGCACATGGAACTCGTCGAAGTAGCACCATGTAGCGATACCGCGCAGGAAATTCATGGACACCTGCGAATTGACAAGGTCCTGCATAATGAGCATGGCAATCGTCCGAAGCCCGGCTCCCAGCTTTTTCAGGTCGAGGCACACAAGGCGGCGGTTCAGGTCCACATTGGTTTCATGGTTGAACACGTTAAGAGAGCCCGACACATAGATTTCAAGGGCCGTTGCCAGCCGCACCGCCTCGCCCTCGGGCTGGGAACAGAGCAGGTCATAGAGGGTTTGGAGGGTCGGCATTTTCGCCGTCTCCGGGTTCTGCAAATGCTCCCGGTACATCTGGCGCACACAGCGGTCAATGACGGTCCGTTCTACCGGCTGCAAGCCGTCCTTGCCGCCGACGATCAGCTCCATCAGCGACAGGATAAAGTCGGCTTTCAGCGCCATCGGGTTTTCCTCGTCGAAGCTCAAATCAATGTCCATCGGGTTAATGTGGTGCGGGCTGTCCGGGGCGATCTCGATGACCTGTCCACCCAGCCGCTTGATAAGGGGCGAGTATTCGCCCATCGGGTCCACCACGATAATCCGGTCACGGGTGGCAAGGAACACGTTTACAAGCTCCCGCTTTGCGGCAAAGGATTTGCCGGAGCCCGGCACGCCGAGGAACAGGCCGTTGGGATTTTTGAGTTTCTTCCGGTTCGCCATAATGACGTTATGGGAAAGAGCGTTGAGCCCGTAATAGACGGCCTCGCCGTCCATGCGGAGCTCCTGCGTCATAAAGGGAACGAAAATAGCCGTGGAGCTGGTGGTCATGCCGCGCTTGATCTCAATGCCGTTATGGCCCAGCGGCAGGCTGGAAAGAAAACCGTCCTCCTGCTGGAAGTCCAGCCGCTTCAAGGTGCAGTTGTATTTCTGAACGATACCTGACACCGTGAACAGGTCATTGTCCAGCTCCCGACGGGTCGGGGCCATGTTCACCACAAGGAAGGTCAGCAGGAACATTCGCTCGTTCCGGCTCTGCAAATCTTCCAAGAGGGTCTTTGCGTCGTTGCTGTACGTCACAAGGTCGGGCGGGAGTATGTCCATGTCATATCCGGCCCGGGCGGCTTTCTTCTGTTCCTCCACCTTCATCTTGTCAATGTCGGAGACTTTGGCCTTGATGGATTTCACGGCGGCGGCCTGATCGACGGTCTGGATATGGAGCGTGATCGTCATTTCCGCATCCATTTCCAAAAGCTCCGCCAGCAGCTTGTCCGATAGCTCCGAAGCCAAAATCTGCAAATAGGAGGCAGCGCCCCAGGTCGTCCCCACCCGGAACAGGCGGCTGAAACGGAAGTCGAAGCTGTCCGGTGCGATAAAGTCCTTTGTGGAAAGGCCGGTCTGGGGTATCATATCCCACGAAAACCGGAAAGGGTCGGTGCCGCCGGGGTGGAGCTGCCCGTGAAGGAGCTCCAGCCGTTCCAGTCCCGAGAGGGAGCGGCACTTGACGCCCAGCTTTTTGAAGTTGCCGCAAATGTCCGCCTCCACACGCTCCAGCCTCGCCCTTGCGGTGGAGAGGTCGTCCACATTCACACCGAAGGTCAGGAGCTTTGTGCGGACAATGCCGTTGTTGCTTTTGGCGATCTGGTTCTCCAGCATTTCCACATACTCACGCCGGACGCTGTTGTAGTCGTCCTCCTGCATGGGGATGTTGACGCTGTACCGGCTGCCCGGGCGGCTCCGGTGGTTGAGGAAAGAAAGCTGAAACGGCAAGGAGCTATCAAAGTAGTTCAGACAGGCGCTCCACCCGTCAAAGATGGCCGCCTGATCTTCGGTCTGGGCGAGCTGGTAGTTGATGTCCTCGTATTCAATGGTTTTGGTGTAATAGCGGTCCTCCACCCGGCACACCCCATCCCGGTACATTTCCCGGTAAGGGAGGGTCTGCTGGGCGGTGGTGGGAATGTCCTTTCCCTTTGTGAACAGGCCGAGAAGGCCCGTCTTGTCAGGCTTTTTGCCTGCGGGCTTTCCGGCCCTTCTGTTGTTTTGCAATCGGCTGCGCCTCCTTTCTGGCGCCAAGCAGCGCATAGAAGTTTTCGGTTTTGTAAGGCCGCACCCGGGGATAGAGGAACCGGGTGCGGATGATTTTTTTCAGCACCTTTTCCAACGGCAGGCCGTCCCGCTCATACATTGCGAAAAAGAAGAACGGGAGCATGAGGCCGATCATCAGGAACATGGCGGCGCTGTTTCCGATACTGCCACGGGAAAACAGGTAGGCCGGAAGGCCCACCGCCGCCGCGCCGGAAAAACAAATAAGCTGGCGCTTCGTGAGATTGAAGGCCAGCTTTGTCTTGATTTTGGACAGGTCTTTGGGTACTGGCACATAGGCCATTTCGTTACACCTCCTTTACCGCTTCGGGCCAACATGGCCCGAAGCTACCTTGCGGCCTCTTTGGCCGGGGCTGTGCTGCGGGCGGCTTCGGCGGCCTCCCGTCCGCTCTGCCTTGCCCGCCAGTATTCGGGATTGTATTGCCGGATGGACTGATTGAGGTTTTCTTCAAACCGCTCTTTGTCCTTGATACGGTCGGGGATCTTCCAGAGCTTTTTGTCCAGCAGTTCCCGGAGCACCACACTTTCCTGTGCGTCCTCCTCATAGCAGATATAGCCCTTGTCCTTGAAACCGCATTTTTTCGCCGCCGGAGAGAGGACGGCGGCCACCTCGTTTGCTACCATCGTTCCGCCGTGGCTGGCGGTGGATACCAAAAACACGCCCGGACAGAGAACTTCACAGCTCTGCACCTCTCCCCACGGGGAGCTCTGGGGCGCGTGGAACATCCCGCCCGTCCGGTTCCGGTCCGCCTGAATGAGCGCCGCCTTTTCCAAGATGGCCTTCAGCTCCGGGGAAAAGTAGGCGTATTCCCGCAGGACACGGGCGGCGTCCCCGCCGCAGGCGTTCATCAACAGGGTATAGGCGTCGCTGTCCGCTTTGGTACAGCGGCCCAGCAGCTTGCCGTCATAGTAGCAGGCCGCGTCATAGCCCGTCCGTTTGCGTGGCATGGGTTTCGCCTCCTTTCCGCTTCGGGCCAGCATGGCCCGAGGTCAACGCTCCGCACCACGGCTGGGCTTTTCCTTCGGGGGCCGTTCCGCTTTTGCCTGTTCGGCAGCCGCTTTCCCGGCCTTGAGCTGTTCACTGATGGACGCACGCCCGGCAGAGCCGCGCTCCGCCATCTGTTCCAGCTTTACTTCATAGGCTTGCAGAACAGCGGTGTTGAGCTGTTCCCGGAACTCCTTCGTGACGGGATAGGCCATATCCCGATAGCCGCCCTTGCCGTCCGGCTGGCTGGGCATCCCCACGAAAAGGCCCTTGCTGCCCTGCACGATTTTCAGATTTTCCACCACAAAGCAGTCGTTGAATTTCACGCTGGCAAAGCCCATCAGGTTTTTCACAGGTTCGATGACCCGCACGCTTACATCCAGCTTCAACGGTGCGGCGGGGGTGGCGTCCGCAACCTTTTCCTGCATGGTTTCCTCCTTTCCGGCGGGAACAAGGTTCCCGTCCTTGTAGTCATAGCCTTCCGCCCGGAGTGCCGCCAGCGTGTCCGCCGATACGCAGCCGGACAGTTTCAGATCGGTTTCCACCATAAAGCGCATGGTGTCTGTTTTAGAAAATTCCTCGGGGAGCTTTCCGTAGAAAGCCGGGTGCGGCTGTCCGTCCGCGCCCTGTTTGTAGCGCCGGGGCATACCGCCTCCTTTCCGCTTCGGGCCAACATGGCCCGAAGTCTCTTAGTGGCAGCCGAAGATGGATTTTGCAAGGCTGCCCGTTTTGAACAGGGTAAAACACAGCAGCACCGTATAGCCCACACAGCCCCAGATCGCCCCGATGGGGTCGCCGTCGGTGGCGATACTCTGGATAAGCACCGCATAAATGGCGACACAGACCAAAATCAGCAAGCCTTGAAAGCCTACCGCAAAGAGGGAACGGAAATAGTTCTGCCCCATGTGTCCGGTTTCCCGGTTGGGGACGGTGGCAAACGGGATGGGTGCCAAACTTGTGAGTAAGTAAATTTCAATCATACGGCCATATACGATAACGAAGATCACGATGTTTAAGGCAATCATGGTAAGTTGAATCAGGAATGACTGGAGCCAGAGGCCAAACAGGGGGCCTAACTCCATTGCCTCCAGCTCGGTCCGCAGACTGTCCATTACATCCGTTGTGATCTCTGTCCCGTTCTGGATAATGCCCGCCGATTGCTGGATGACGTGCTGGCTCACGTCAAAGACGGCCAGCACGATATTGAAGGTATTCGTCAGGATCATTACCGCCACAAAGGTTTTGAACACCCACTTGAAAAACATCCATGTGTCAACGTCATGGAGGTTGTTGCGGTCAATGAGCATTTGTATCAGCTCATAGGTCATTACAAAAGTGAGGATGACCCCGGCGATTGGCAGGATGGCGGTTTCAGAGATTTGCCGTATCATGGAAAAGACCCCGGCGTTCCAGTCCGCCGGGGTCGTGCCTACCTGTGTGGCGATCTCGCCAACGCTCTGATTGACGTTATTGAAAAGGCCATCCAGATTTCCCATGATACCATCGACAAGCAAACCTTTGAGCCATTCAACGATTGCGTCGATGATAAAGTCCATACATCAGCTCCTTTTCTGGAAAAAGGGACAACGGGTAAGGGTTAGCTGAACAGGCCGGACAGCAGAGGGATAAGCTGCATACCGATCAGGACGACACCACCGCCCGCCATGAGCTGCTTAATGCCCTGGCTCTTTGCCGCGGGGTTGTCGGACCCGTAACCTTCCAGCAGATTGATGACGCCCCACACCGCCAGACCAGCGCCCAGCGCCATGACCAGAATCTTGAGAATGTCGATAGCAGAGTTGAAAAATTCCATATACGTTCCTCCATTTTGTTTGTTGGTTTTTGGGTACAAAAAAAGCCGCCCACATTGGCGGCGCTTCGGGCCATCATGGCCCGAAGCTACACAAACTCATCGCTGTCCAGATCGTCAAAATTCAACAGGTCAGCTTCTTCGTCTGTGTCGGAGCCGTCCACCTCGTACACCGTGTATTCGTCCTCCAGCTTTAGTCTCAATGGCCGGTGGCGGAACAGGCTTTCCAAGTGGAAGGCGTTTTTCTTTTTGTCAAACTCGGCTGTGTACTTGTAGTTGGGGTGCTTTTTCAAATCATATTTGGGAGAAAAGAAGGGCGGAAGCCCTCGAAGCTGCAAGATACACTTGTCTCCCGGCATAGTGGTGATCTCGCTGGTGGTCATCAGCTCCCGGCCAAGCCGCTGCATATTCTGGCTGTAACTCTCGGACTGGCCCCGGCTGCGGCCTTCGGTCTGCATGGAGATAGTGGCCTTGCCCAGCCAGTTTTCCGAAATATCCTTTAGGGTGGAAGCCTCCCGGCCTCCGAGGAACACGATACTGTCCATGTTTCCCATGATGGTTTCGGAATGGTCCTTGTACAGCGCCTTGCATTGGCTCATGGCCTGATAAAAGAGCGTCAGGCTAATCTCCCGGGAACGGATAACGGCAACGATTTTTTCCAGCCCCGGCACCTGTCCCGTGTTGGCCGCCTCGTCCCACAGCACCCGTACATGATGGGGCAGGCGTCCGCCGTAGGTGTTGTCGGCCCGTTCACACAGAAGGTTGAACATCTGTGAGAAAGCGAGGGCCACAAGAAAGTTATAGGTGGTGTCCGTATCGCTGATAAGGAAAAACAGCGCCGATTTTTCATCCCCCAGCCGGTCAAGCTCCAGCTCGTCATAGGACATGATCTCCCGAAGCTGGGGAATGTCAAAGGGGGCAAGTCTGGCTCCGCAGCTAATCAGTATGCTCTTAGCTGTCTTGCCGCTTGCCAGCTTGTACTTCTTATACTGCCTCACAGCAAAGTGCTGGGGACTCCGGCGCTCCAGCCCGTCAAACATATAGTCCACCGCGTTTTTGAAGGTTTCGTCATCCTCCCGGACCTCCATGCTGTTTATCATTTCCACCAGCGTATTCATGTTGCGTTCTTCCTCCGGCCCCTCAAACACGATGTAGGCCACAAGGGCGCAGTACAAAAGGGTTTCGGCTTTGGTCCAGAACTCGTCGCCCTCCTTGCCGTCGCCTTTGGTGTTGGCGATCAGGGCGGTGACGAATTTCAGCACGTCGCTTTCCGTTTTGATGTAGGCCAGCGGATTGTAGTGCATGGATTTGGAGAAGTCGATACTATTGAACACCCGCACCTTATATTTCTCCCGTTGCAGGAACCGCCCGCACTGGTCGAGGGTGCCGCCCTTCGGGTCCACCACCACATAGGAGGAATGGGCTTGAAGGAGCTGCGGGGTCAGCCAGAACCTTGTCTTGCCCGAGCCGGACGAGCCGATGACGCAGGCGTTTAAGTTGCGGGCGTTGGCGGGTATCCTCGGGCGGGTGTTCATGGTAAGAAACTCCGTCCCGGTCAGAATAACATTGTTCTGAAATTTGGGGTCTACAAACGGCTTTATATCCTCCTTTGTTCCCCAGCGGGCGGTGCCGTACTCCGCATCCCGCCGGAATTTCTTTGCCTGCTTGATTTTGGACTGTATCAGCAGATACACCCCAGCCGCACCGGCGAGGCCCACCAGCAGGTCAATGCCGCCCAGTCCCGGCCAGTAGGTTTCAAAGGCTTTGGGGAAGGTGTCGAGCATCCCCATGAGCTTTGTCCCGAAGTCTGCGCCGGGGGCGATACGGTAGGCCGTCCCGATTTTGGAGAAAAACCAGAACACAAAGAAGTACGGCAGGTTGGGGAGCACATATTTTCTGATCTTGTCACTCAACGTCCGTCCTTCACCGCCTCTCTGGTCCGCTGCTTCTCCTTCGGCTTCGTCCTGATCTGCTCCGTGAGCTTGCGGAGCTGGCCGAGGATAGAAGTCTTGTCCTGGTCTTTGTTCAGCACCTTTGTACTGTATTTCTGGAAGGCCGCCGTGATGGCGTCCGCCTGATTGGCTTTGAAAAACAGCAGGTAATGGCCGGGGCTCACTTTATGGAAAGCGTAGTCCACATGGAACTCCTTCGCTATCCGGTCAAAATCCTTTGGCGCGCCCACATACTGCATGGCGTTTTTACCGCCGTAGTGGTTCATCAGCTTCTTCACGCTCTGGCGGCCCTGCGGGGTCAGCGCCTTCCGGTGGTGCTTTTGCAGCGCCCGAACCACCTTGCCAAGAGCGGCGGCCAGCACTTTTCCCGTCAGCTTTGCCGTCTTGATCGAAAGGGCAACTGTTTTTTGGTTTACTTCTTCCTGCATAAAACCTCCTTTCCGTCAGGGCTCCCGGTAGACGGGAGGCCCCCGTACACTCCGGGGCAACAGAAAACCTCGGGCCAATGTGGCCCGAGGCTTACCGCTCGGCATCCCTGCCGGACGGAGCTTTCTTTTCCGGCTCCGTCTGGACTTTTTCGCCCTGTTCCCGCATGGTCTGCAAGATAGAGGGCTTCTTTTGAAGCTGGGAGGGCTTTTCGCCGGACAGCGGCTTGATACATTCCAGACGGTCAGTCGCCCGGATGGCGTTGTCCGTGAGCTGCCGCTGCCATGCGCCCACGCTGGGAGCCCAGCGAAAGCCGTTGCTTTTCAGCTCGGCCCGGGTGTCCGCGTCAGGCTTTCCGTCAAAGAACACCTGCAAGCGGTTGTCCTCCCGGTTCATTTCCACACGGCCCCCGTCAAACTCCCAGCCGGAAAACTCTCGCTGCGCCTGTTTGGAAAGCTGTTCGATACGGGCCTTTACCCGGCGGATCTCCGCGTTGTTGTTGGTAAGCTGGTAGCTTTCAAAGGGCCTCGGGTCGCTCCGCCAGCTTGACGCCATGCTGGCTTTCAGCTTTTCGATCTGGTCAGGCGACAGCAGCGCACAGCCGTCCAGCTTGCCATGCTTGCGGTAATAAGCGTTGACCTCCTTCATAATGAGCTGGGAACGTTCCAGCCCATCCAGCTTTTTCTGGAGCTTTTCAATGGCCGCCGGGTCATCGGCGCTGATACCGCCCATACCGGTGCTGCGTATCTTATCCAGCAGCCCTTGAATATGCCGCCATTCCTCCATGTTGCTGTCCCGCGCCCGGTTCTGTTTTTCTTTCTTTCCCACCGGGAAATTGGAAGGCCCCGCGATCAGCACAGAGGGAACTCTTGCGTCAATGGCAAAGCCCTGGTTCATGTTTTCGGCCAGCTTGCGGGCGTAGGTGTCTAACAGATGGTCGATCTTCTCATGGTACATGGGGTCTACCCGGGACTTTTGCTGTTCGGCTATGGCTGCGGCCTTGTCCACCATTGCCCGGTATTCCGCCGTTGCGCTCCCTTCCTTATAGTCGGAAAAGCTGTTCATTTCCTTTGCCCGGCGGGCGGCCCCTTCATTGATGGGGTAATAGTTGATGGTATGCACCTCCTTCATGCTTCGGGCCATGTTGGCCCGAAGTCTTACCGTTCCTCATGGGAAGGCCCCGCCTTGTCCTTTTGCGGAACGGGCGGGGCCTCTTGAAACCGTTTGAGCGCGCCGAGAATGGAATGGACGGGCTCGGCCTTTTCGGGATAGGCAAATACCCGGTGTTCCGGCGGTATGTCCTGCGTCCCGTGGTAATGCTCCTTAAAGCCCACCGGGTCCGCCGCCACATATCCGCCGGGAGCGAATACGCCGCCCTCGTTGATACGCATATCCCGCCCGTATGCCTCATAATCGAAGTAGCCTTGAATGTGCTCCGGTATGTCGATGGTCCCCAGCTCGTCGGCGTACAGATGGCCCAGCCCTTCATCATCGGAAATATCCGGGTAAAAGCGGTAGAGGTCAAGGTTCTGCGTCAGGTTGATTAGGTCCTTCACGCTGCCCGTGTGTTTTCCCAAGACAAGAGCGGACTCAAAGGTTTCCAATCCGCCCTTGTCCCGTACTTCCAGCAGGGCATGGCCCAGCTCGTTCAGCTCGTCGATGTTCTCGTACTCGTCCAGATAGTCGTACAGTCCCAGCACATCGCTGTCAAAGCTGGTAATAAACACTTCGCTGTACCGCTTTCCGTCTATCCCGATTTTGGCAAGGGCAGCCTGTACCTCCTGTGTGGTCGTGGGAAAATGTACCGTTGTTCCCACTTCAATCCCCATCATGGGGTACAGGGCCGTGTTGGTTATATAGGCTTCAAACATGGGCTCAATCCTCCTTTCCGTCCCTGTCTGCCAGCACTTCATAAATCCCGGCCATGATGTAATCGGCGCAAGGGAGAGCAATCGCATTTCCCAGCGCCTTGTAGCGTTGCAGAGGCCGGATTTCCTCGCCGTCCGCCCCGTACTTTGTCCAGCCCTCCGGCAGCCCCATCAGCCGCTCACTTTCCGTTTCCGTCAAGAAGCGGATACAGCCGCCGTCCGGGTCGCCCTCGTACCAAAAGGCGAAGGGCGTCACGTCGCTGGCTAAAAGAGTGGGAAAAGGGTCAGTTGGTAATCCGAAGCTGTTTCGGAAGGCGGTTTCTTCCTGCCTTTTTGCCGCTCCCCGCATACGGAAGCATTGAAAGGGGTGGATGACTGGTATTTGCCGCCCTGTTTCAAAAGAAGATGTTCGATCTCCTTCGGCGGCGGTCCGCCCGCCCTCTCGGCAAGGCGGAGGAAGTGGGAGCATTGGACGGGGCTTAAATAGTATGTCGGCGGCACGTTTGCCTCTAAAATCCGCCACGATGAAAATTCGCTGCCTTCGCGCCAGCCTTCGGGAGCCTGCCCAATACTGGGCGTCCATGAGCCGCCAGCACACATCAGGCGTTCCCCCTCGCACCATTCCGGCGTTTCCCCATCTTCCAGAAGGAGGCATTGGAACTTCGGTGTCCGAGAAGGCGGATAGGACGGCTCTAAAATCCATCCGGTCATTTGTAGAAAACGCTCCCATGACGTTTTCCCAAACAGCGATAGCTGGATATAGGTTATCAGTGGCATCCCTCATTTCCTGTATGATACGAAACGCCTGATAAAACAGGCTGGATTTTGCCCCGGCAAGGCCGGAGCGGTTGCCGATCAGAGAAAGGTTCTGACAGGGAGAGCCGAAGGTTATCACATGGACAGGCGGGATTTTTCCGCCGTCCACCTTCGTAATGTCCCCCAAGTGCGCCATATCGGGAAAGTGCCTTTTGGTTATGGAGATCGGCGCTTTTTCAATCTCGCTGGCCCACACCGGACGGATACCGCAGCGGGAGGCCGCCAGAGGGAAAACGCCTATCCCGTCAAAAAGGCTCCCCAGCTTAATGTCCGGCATGACCCGGGCCGCCGTGTCCCTTCACGGCAAGAACCCCGTCCAGCGTAGTAGCCGCGATACCCAGCCGCCCGGCAACCGCAATATCGTTTTTCACATCCTCGTCCACCGCACCGCCGCAGACGATCAGGGTATGGGAGCGCCGCAGCATATCCCGGCGCATATCAATCCCGGCCTTATGTTCCTCGGGAACGCTGTCATTCAAGAACAGCGGAAGATACAAAAGCGGGCAGATGGGGGAAAAGCCCGCCTCATAGGCAAGACGGCAGTAGTGGGCCGCCAGCTCCATATCAATATCCGGCTCACCGCTCCATGCGGCGGTCAGATAGGCCAAAGGTCGTTTCATTGGTTCAACCTCCATTTCTTTCTGATTTGCGGAAAGCAAGGTTTCGCCCAACCCCTCCGCCCCTTCCCCCGGGAAGGGGGACGGCTCTGGAGAATTTATATCCCCGTCGCTTGTCCGGGAAAAAGCATAACCGGGAGAAATCCGTCAAGGGTGCCTCTGGCACCGCCTGCGGCGGCGTTGCCCTTGACTGATTTTCCCGGCTATGCTACGGAATAACTGGCGACGGGGAATAATTTATATTTCCAGAGCTTCGGGGCGCGGGGCAGCGCCCCGCAATCCTCGGGCCATCTTGACCCGAAGTTTCGGCTTACTTTTCCGGCTCGGTTTTCTTCTCCGGCTTTTCGTGTTCTTTCTGCTGGCCCTTCCAGTCGTCCAGCAGCTTGATGATCTGGTCCTTCATTTCCCTCGGCGTGGTTTCCTTGCCGAAGTATTTGCTCAGTTCCGCACCCGTCAGAATCACTTTGTCTACCTCCTTTTTGTCCTCCATCATAATGCCGTCAATCACATCCCCGTTGAGCAGCTTCTTTTCGTCCAGCTCCCGCATACGCTTTGCCTGCGCCTGCGAAGGCGAGGACTGCTGGCTGTCGATGGCGACGGCGATATAGTTCTGGTTCTTCTTGCCGATGTAGGAAAGCTCCACCGCCGTAGTGAAGCCCAGCTTTTTCTCGTCCATCAGCTTCATCAGGTCGGGGACCAGCTCATTCAGCCGGATATACCGCTGCACCTGCTTGACGGCCATCTTGTTCCGCTCGGCCACGATCTCGTTGGAGCGTTTGCCTGCGTCCTTCGGGTCAATCTGGCCCGAAGTTCGGGAGCCCTGGTGCTTGATGGCCTCAAGCTGCATTTTCAGAGCTTTGGCCCGCTCGCTGGGGAGAATTTCTTCACGCTGGTTCAGATTGTCCTCCACCATCTGCGTGATGGCTTCATCGTCCGTCAGGTTGCGGACGATACAGGGCATATCCGCATATCCGGCAAGCTCGCTGGCCTTCTGGCGGCGGTGGCCGGACACGATCTCATAGCCGCCATCCTCACGGGGACGGACGATAGCGGGCTGGGTAACGCCCTTGTCCTTGACGCTGGACACCATAGCCCGCATTTCTTCATCGTCCCGGACCTCAAAGGGATGGTTTTTGAAGGCGTGGAGCTCGTTCAGCTTGATATATACGATCTGTTCCTCGCCACGGCGGGGAGCCTCCTTCGGCCCCTCGGGTTCCTTCGGAGCGGGAGCGGCCTGCACCGTGGGAGTCGCTTTTTTCTCCGGTTTCTCTTTGGGGGCCTTTTCCTGCTTTTTCTGTGCGGGGGCTTTGGGCTTCGGAGCGGCGGCCTTGTCCTTATCCTCTTTCGGAGGACGGCCCCGACGCTTCGGCTGCTCGGGCTCTTTGGGCTTTTCCTGTTTTCCTTCGGCCTTTTTCGGAGCCTCCGGCTGCTTTTCCGGTTTCTCCGTTTTTGCCGGGGCAGGCTTTTCCCCGCCGGAAGCTGCCGCTCGTTCCTCGGCCTTCTTTCCTTTCATAATTTCAGCGAAGTCATAGACGGACACCTGCGGGCTCTTTGCCTGCTGTTCCGTCTTTTTTTCGGCCTCCGGGGGAATAGACGTTTTCTCCGGCTCGGGCGGAGTTTCTTTGCCCGGGCCGGTATCCGTTACCGGCTGCTCCGGCATTTTCGTGGTTTTATCATCTGCCATAAGCACTTACCTCCTGTTTTTGGGCGTAAAAAAAGGGGCTCAACTTTTCAGTCAAGCCCCGTGGGAAGTTCCTCCTTTCTCCGCCAAGATACAAAAATACCGCCCGTAGTCTCGTTTGGGCGGTACTTTGTGTAAGATTGGCAGTCCATTATTAAGTTTTTTATTATGTTCCCTTTGTACACCGTTGCAAGGGTCAATCCAAATACCACCAATCCCCAAATTGTATCGGCAGTTAAAACAAGAGCGATCAATCCAAATAACACAGAGTACGCCAACGTGAAGATACCACCCACAAGGAAAAAACCAATCGTTGTATTTTGCAGCGCAAAAAACAACACGCAAACTCCAATGCCAACAAGCACAGATAATGCTGTATGGACATGTGCAAAGTGGTGACAGCATACACCCGCAACGATTCCCATCGCAATGCTGTCAAACAAAATAATTTGACCGAGCCACAGACCCAAGATCGTTGCTACCACTCCAATCGCCACACTGAAAGCAATAAGAAATCCGACTCCTACAAGATAACCCATATACTTACCTCCCGTGTATTTTGATTCTACTACATAATACTACACAACGGTATTCTCGTCCAGGATGTCACTACCGACTTTGCTTGTCTTTTTTAGTACCCTGCAAATGCGCATGTCTATCAGAGCAAGCACGACTAGCGGCGGCCAAGGTCTCTCGCACACTTACTTTGGATCTACGAACGGACGCCGAAACCTCATGTTGCAAGTTCTGATGCACATACTCTTTGCAACGCTCTTCATCCATTCGGAAATCACAGCAGCGTTTTACCAGGGTTGGCCACGCTTTCCCTTGAACTATCATCGCATGTAATTTCTCAGCCTGCTTCAGAATGCGTGTACGATGAGAGTTGCACCATGATAGTTGATTGGATAGCAAGTTCTTATAATCTCTATCTGCTTTGGAATCGCCAGAGGTAATTCTCATATCAACCTTTTCAACACATTCCGGTACAACCGGAATCATGTTGTTGAAATTAATGGCTCCCCAAGTTCCACGATTCACTTTCATAAAATCAACCTGGTTCTTCATATTCAGGTGCTTGGGCTTTGGTGATGTCAACGGCGCATAATATTGAAAACCATTAACGCTGAATACGATACCAACAAAAGGACGCGCCGACTTTTGATCCATCGTATAAGGGACACACGGATCAGCATCTCGAAGGAAATCACAATACGCAGCGTTCACTTTATAAAACGAAAAACAACTCAATTGAAAGCCTCCTTAAAAAGCAAGGGGCTGAGTGCAACACTCAGCCCCTCGCTATTTTCGCTCCCACTGTATGGTAGGGTACACCGCTGCTTTCGCTCCCACTTCAGCTCTCGCCTGGTAGGGTACACCGCTGCTTTCGCTCCCACTTCGGCTCTCGCCTGGTAGGGTACACCGCTTTTTGAGCATCACTACTCTTCATTATTATTATACCCTTTGCAAAAAAATATGTCAACATCATCTCCGTTCGCTCCGCTGAAAGCGGCGTTCATGCCAGACCATGAACACCTGTCCAGCTCTGCTCTGCTCAACAGTTGCTAACTGGGGCCGGGGGCCTATCCTTTGCGCCCCTCCTGGGGGCGCACCTTCCACGTTTCATGCAGTCCCGTGAGCTTCCCTCGCCGGGAGGGCATCTCCGATGGGCAAGGGCTGCGCCCTTTGCAAACCTGCTTGTTTTCTGGCCCGCAAAGAGGCGGGCCACAAAACTGGCAAGCAATGCATGTGGCCGACCACATGCGATTTTTGCTTGTTGGTGGCAGCGCCCCCAACCCCCCTTGAACACAGAATTTCATTCTGTGGCTACACGTTCTTCGAACGTTATTGTCCAGCTATCGCTGAACATTATTTCTTTCTTTTTTACCACAGTAGTCGTCTCCAAGAATGCGGTCAACATTGGCTTTCGCCGTAAGTAGTTGCCGCATTTCTTCTCGGACGCCTCTGTATTGCCGATATGCTTCTTTCTTCTTTTCAAGAAGTTGTGCATACTCGGTCTGAAGTTTTTTTACTGTCGGAAGTTTCTCAACAGCAAGTTCATCGAATGCTTTTTTCGCTGCCTGGTGAAGCAAGATTTCATCTATGTGGCTATCGCGAAACTTCTTTGAGTAGCCGGATTTTCGGTAGGCCACATAGGTCTCTCGGGTCTTGGCATAGTTGATGATATGAGTCCGAAGCGCAGCAATCTCCGCCATGCGCTTTTCCGCTGTCTTGATCTCCTCCGACAATTCATTATGGCGAGCTGTGGCATCCCCTTGTCCACAAAGTTGTCCTTGACATAGGCCCGGACAAGGGCAAGCTGCTGTTCTCTGGTAAGCTCGCGGGGGAGGGCCGCCTCAATTTCGCGGGCAAGCTGGCTGTCCCTGGCTTTCTCGATCTGCTCCACACTGTTCCAGAGGGTGGAACGGTCTGCAAACTCCGGCGGGGCATGGGCGGGCAGCATGATTTCCGCATGGACAACGCCGCCTTTCCGGGTGTAATCGTGGGTCTGGCCGTCCCATTCATTCGTCAGCTTGGTTCCGCTTCGGTAGGCGGCTGCGGCAACAGCGGAACGGCCCTCGCTGCGCTTGATGATACTGACGGGAATATGGCAAAAATCTATGAGTGGCACCTCCTTTCGGCGGGGATATTTCAGGCTCCGTGGAGCCGAACAGACGCGAAGCGGGTGTTTGGCTGCGCGGGGCGCACAAGGGGTTTGGGGAGTGTAGCGCCCCATCGCGCTCAGAGAGCGCAACAGCCCCGGCAGGGCGCACGACACCGGCAACGGTGTATAAGTGCGCCCTTGTAAACAAGGGACTTACGGCTTGTCCCCGGATTTCGGCAGTTTTGCGGCCAGTTCCGCCGCCCCCGGAAGATGGGACAGGGCAATCAGGAACGCCTTGACCTCTACGCCGGGAAGGCCGGGGGCCAGAGGGAAAACGCCCTCCAAAATGGCCCCGCGCTCAATCAGGCGGCGGGTGCGGGCCTTGCGTTCCTCATTGCGCTGCTTGTTCTCCAAAATCTTCTGGCGGTTCTCAAGCTGCCGGATTTCCTTCAGGACTTCTTCGCGCTCGTCTTTTTTCTGTTTCGCTTGGGTGGTGATTTCTTTGTGCATATCGCTTTCTCCTTTGGCGGCTTCATCCAGCCGCGCCTGATATAATATTTCTGTAACTTGATAATGGCGTTGCGAACCGTGACAATAGCATAGAAGCGAGGTTTATAGATGACTTTGTCAACAGGTCCAGAGTTTTGCGCAAATTGGTTTGCAGCCCCTGGCGTGAATGAAGTCAGCCAGCAATGGAGCCGTCCTCAAGGGCGGCCTCCAGGTGCTTCATGTTCATGTACTTCTTGTTGCCCCACTGGGTGCCAGCCACATGGCGTAGCCTGGCACAGACCAGCATGAGGGCAGAGTTGCCGTCCGGGAAACTGCCCACCACACGGGTACGGCGGCGAATCTCCCGGTTCAGCCTCTCAATGACATTGTTGGTGCGGATGCGAGTCCAGTGTTCACTGGGAAAATCACAATAGGTCAGCGTCTCCTCGATTCCGTCTTCTACCTTCTTAGCAGCTTCCTTTAGCTTCATCGAGCGCAGCTCCTCCACTACGGCCTTGGCTTTTTCTCTGGCGGCTTTCTTGCCCTCCTGGGCATGGATTGCTTTGAGCATCTTGGCTACCAGCTTTACCTTGGAGCGAGGAGTTACAGAGAATATATTGCGGTAAAAGTGGACGGTACACCGCTGATATTTGGCTTCAGGGAACACTTCTCCCACAGCCTCCAGCATACCAAGACACTTGTCACCAACGATGAGTTTCACGCCATCTAGACCACAGCTACGGAGCCACTGAAAGAAGCTGACCCAGCTGGCTTTGTCCTCTTTCATTCCCTCCGCAGCACCAAGGACTTCACGATATCCGTCCTCATTTACCGCAATCGCTACCAGAATGGCCACATTTTCAAACTCTCCACCCCAGTTGCGGCGCAGATAGATCCCATCCACATAGATATATGGATAGCGCCCGCCTTGCAAGGGACGATTGCGCCAATCCTCGATGTGGACATATGCTTTCTTATTCAACTCACTGATGGTGGAGGGAGATACTTTGGTGCCCCACAAGGCCTCGGTAATGTCTTCCACACGCCGGACAGATACTCCGGCAAGGTACATCTCGATCAGAGCCTCTTCCACACTGCTCTCCCTACGGCGATAGCACTCAATGATGGCAGTTTCAAAGGAAATGCCCTTGAGCTTGGGCACCTTGAGGGTGACGTCCCCGGAGGTGGTGGTAAGGTTACGGCTGTAATGGCCGCTGCGGTAGCCCTGGCGCTGTTCATTGCGTTCATACCGGGCCGCCTGGGTCAGCTTCTGAGCCTCGGCCTCCAGCAGCTCGTTGAGGGTTTCTTCCACGCTACCTCGTACCAACTCCTTGAGCTGCCCCTTGATAACTTCTTCATTTAGCTGTACAATCTTTTCCGACATGGTTTGCTGTCTCCTTTCGAATGGTGGTGTCGCAACTTCATTCTACCAGAGATCTGCAAACCATGTCTCTTTTTATCCACTTTTCAATTTGCGAAACTTATTGTACCTTATCCTCCGAGCTGGTGGCAAAGTAAGACGAGGGCGGCAAACTCCTTAATTGGAGCTTGCCGCCCTTTTTCACTTAGGACCATTATGGCCCCAAGTGACACTAATGAGAAACATCATAATATGATTATATTTCCGCTATTTATGGATGCACAGAGTTTTTCAATGCAGGAAATAATATCTTTGGCTTCTCTTTTTCCTACATTAACATTATTGTGTACGATGTTATTGCGTATTTTTCTATACTTCTTTACTTTGTAAAGAGCTTCTTCATCTTCAGCATTATTCGTGTTTAACAAATTTAGGGATTCCATCAGAGAGGTCCTTACAAAGTCGTACTTTCTGGATAAAGTTATTTCTAAAAACCTAAATGCCGCAATAACGGCAGCATTGTATTCACCCTTGTCAAACAGCCTCAAATAATCCTTTTCGGCTTCCGGTTCGTTTTTCTTGCCGTTATTGTGCGCTTGTAAAAAATCATTTAATGTGTCCACAAAATGCTTGTTATCACCATATAAATTATATTTGAAAAGATGTAGACCTTGTAAATCAAATGGCAAAATATCCGATTGATCTTCATCTACAATCAATATAGATAGCTTGTTCTTGCTCATTATGTTTCCTAATTCCCACATAATATTTGCGTTGTTACCAGAGAGATCAACAATGGTCATTGAAGCTTTTGAAATCAGAGCGTCAGTCTTTCGTGTTATAATTTCGCCTGGCATTATAGTTTCGTCTAATGATATGGGAGAAATACCGTTATTGTATAATACAGGATATAGCAAATCTTTAAGAAAGGATAATCTTTGATATGGTGCTGAAATATAACAAAGTCTATTATCCGTCTCCGGCATTTTTAATTCTTCGGAAGCCTTCTCGTTTGTGAACACCATTTGTTCGGGGAGCTTTTCATCAATAACTTGCTTAATCTCAGAAAAAAACTCATCCAAAATATCAGGATAGTCGGCTTTGTCACCCGGAAGATTTATAACTTTAATATTTCTTCTCTCAAAACGTGCTATTTCTATGGGGCTGGCATCTACTAAAACTACATAAGCAGGAGTGCTTAGTTTCCCGAGGCGGGAACCAATAATTTGCCACAGTGTTCTAATATCGCTGTCGTCAAAACTATATCCTATAAGTAATAGCGTTTTAGTAATAAATAGGTTGGATATGTATGTTGATAAAATTTTGTTTTTATCAACATATATATCATAATCGTATTCGGTTATTACCATTCTTTCAGGATGATTAAAATCTCCATGCAGTTTAATAAGTTTAGTTCTTTCATGTGTGCTTATTGGAAGGCGCTCCTCTGAAACTACCATCGAAAAAGGAATGTGTTTCTCATTTAATGTTTGTTCAATGAGGAAATCAAAATTTGTCGTGCAAATAGTATCAAAATAAAGATCGCAAAATGTCCGATGTGTTTTTCCCGGCTTTAGATCATTAACATAGAGTTCTCTTGCCAAAAGTTCAATGAGCTTAGTCCTTGAAAACTCACTTTCAAACAACGATAATGCGTCAATGGCATTCGTATAAGTGTAATTGGGAATGTATGTTGCCACTTTTTTCCCGAGCCCTTCCCAATCTAAAATGCTCGCACCCTCTGGGGCAATAGCATTTTTTGAAAAGCCTGCCCCAACAAACGGAATAACTCTATTATCAATAAAATCTTCTTGTAATGTCTTAGGAATGTATTTCAAATATTTTCCGCTCATTGGTATTCCTCCGTTGCCCGCTTTTTAATAATTCTATCTCTTGCGTGCCTGTTCGTCAACTAAAGACTGGGTGTAGTAATACACTGGGGACAGGATTCACTAATCTTTTGCGACATTTATGTCCCCAGGCAGGCATGGTAAAATAGAGATAGAAAGAATAAAGGAGGTTTTGATGATGAAGATACTGCTGAAAATATTGGTTGCGCCCTTCGTTCTGGCGGTTCTGGTGGTGTTTCTGTTTGATATTTGTGCCTTCCTGTTGACGATTGCCTCCGTGATTCTGGCGGTGCTGGGTATCGCCCTCTTTTTCACGCCGACACCCATCGGCGGGATTGTATTTCTGTTCCTCGCCTTCCTCCTTTCGCCGTATGGGCTGCAAGCGGCGGCGTGCTCTCTGCTTTGGGCACTGGACGGAGGAAAATCCGCTCTGTATCGGTTTCTGACAAGTTAACTTCGGGTCAGCATGGCCCGAAGCAGGAAAGGGTGGCTTGAGGCCACCCTTTCCTGCTTTATTCTATATCTACATACGAAAAAGATTGCGGGGCAAGTGTGATATTGTAATCTAATAAATCTCGTGGAGGATCAAATATTTCCACTTTTCCTAATTCATAGGCGTATGCTGTTTTGCACCCATGAAAATATTCCCGATATTTTTTTCTGCTAATGCCCGCGTTACTTTTAGTCTGTTCCCATAAGGTGGAGGGAGCTGCACAAATA
>NZ_NFKO01000027.1:0-26206 GCF_002160435.1 Pseudoflavonifractor sp. An176
GGTCCGGCTCCTGGGTGGGGGTGTCGGAGGCTGGGGTCTGAGGGGTATCCGTGGTCTGCCCCTGGGGCAGCCAGCTGGGCAGCGCCCCGCCGTTGTTCAACGCCAGCAGGTATCCGCCGCCGCCCACCACCAGGATGGCCAAAATACACACGATAAGTTTCAGGAAGGTGCTGGCGCCGCCGCCCCGTCCCTGATATCCTCTATATCCCATGCGGTTTCGTCTTCGCACCGAAACCACCCGCCTTTCTCATCTGGAGTCTCTGGGGGCAGCGCTGGGCCGCCCACCGTGCCCCTTATTCTACCACACCTTTCCCAGCGATTCCACCGACATTTTGTAGATATTTTCCCGCCCCCTCAGCGGAACACCCACTGTGTCAACATGAGAAGCCCAAATCCTGGAACTCCCAGCACCCCCAGCACCAGGCCGTTGAGGGCGTTGAAGCCCAGGTACACCCCCAGGCTGGGCCCGATGCCCTGGAGGCCCCACAGCACCGCCATGGCCACCCCCCACCGCACCGCCAGCTTTCCCAGCAGGCGCAGGGGGCGGCGGAAGATCGCCAGCAGCATCAGCGCACCCAGGGCCACCCCCAGCCACAGCCCCCAGCTCATCGCAGCCCCTCGTCGGCGGCGTCCAGGCGCTTGACCTGGCGCACCAGGTAGGAGTAGCGGCTGCGCAGGGCATTGATCTCATACACGCAGGCGTCCACCAGGTCCGGGTCCGAGTGCAAATTGAACTGGGCATAGGCCTGGTTGAGCTGCACCCGGGTCTGGGCCACCCCCTCCATCAGGCACCGGCGCTCCTCCAGCCTGACATTCCTCCCCCGTTTTCTTCCCACCGTCATAGGGCATCCTCCTTTGGTTTTTTGTTCCAGATTCTCTCCCAGTTTAAGCGAAATACATAAAAATTATTCCAGACCGGAAAAACTCTCCTAATATGGAGCCTCGCAGAGTTCCGTCACCCGCAGGTGGCGGAATCCATTGAAATCTCGTCATTTCCGGGGACATGTGCATCGGAAATGACACCTCTCATGGCGGACGGGGTGACTTTTTCGCAAGAAATCGAGCCCCATCCGCCATGCAATCCCCCACTCAAAGAAGTCCTGGGACTTCTTTGAGTGATTAAAAATTATTCCTCTGCTGGTGGTGTGGTTATAATACGGAAAGGAGTGGCGGCTCTGCCATCAGAATTTTGGGACACACACTCTTTACACTCCGTTTACGTGTATGTTATACTATGACCAGTTATGTCCAAATTTGAAGAAAAAGATTGAGGTATGCGACTATGGATTTATTCGACGTCCTGACGATGTTGGGCGGCCTGTCCCTGTTCCTCTTTGGTATGTCCATTATGGGCGATGGACTGGAGCGAGCAGCGGGCAACAAGCTCAAAACCATCCTGGAGCGGCTCACCTCCAGCCCCATCAAAGGCTTCTTCCTGGGCCTGGTGGTCACCGCCATCATTCAGTCCTCCTCTGCCACCACGGTGATGGTGGTGGGCTTCGTCAACTCCGGTGTGATGAAGCTCAATCAGGCCGTGGGTATCATCATGGGTGCCAACGTGGGCACCACGGTGACGGCCTGGATTCTGTCTCTGTCCGGCATTCAGGGCGACAGCTTCTTTATCCAGCTGCTCAAGCCCACCTCCTTCTCCCCCATTCTGGCCGTCATCGGCGTGGTGCTGTATGTGTTCCTCAAGGACAACCGCAAGCGGGACATCGGCGCCATTCTGCTGGGCTTTGCCACTCTCATGTTCGGCATGGACACCATGTCCGGGGCTGTGGCCGGTCTGAAGGACGTACCTGAGTTCACCAACATCCTGCTGATGTTCTCCAACCCCATCCTGGGCGTGCTGGCTGGCGCGGCTCTCACCGCCATCATCCAGTCCTCCTCTGCCTCTGTGGGTATCCTGCAGGCCCTGGCCTCCACGGGTGTGGTGACCTTTGGCTCCGCCATCCCCATCATCCTGGGCCAGAACATCGGCACCACCGTCACCGCCATGCTCTCCTCGGTGGGCGCCAACAAGAACGCCCGTCGGGCTGCCCTCATTCATCTGTATTTCAACGTCATTGGTACCATTACCTTCCTCATTTTGTTCTTTATCCTGCAAGTCTTCATCCCCATGCCCTTCCTCAACGACAGCATCAACGAGTTCTATATCGCCGTGGTCCACACGGTGTTCAACGTGGTGTGCACCCTGGCCCTGCTGCCCTTCAACAAGCTGCTGGTGAAGCTGGCCTGCGCCACCATCAAGGAAGAGGCCAAGGAGCCCGAGGTCATGCTGTTGGACGAGCGCCTGCTGGTCACTCCTCCCATCGCTCTGGAGCAGTGCAACAAGCTGGCCATCGGCATGGCCAACCTGGCCAGCACCTCCGTCCAGCGTGCCCTGGGCCTCATCACCTCCTACAACGAGGAGGACGCCAAGCTGGTGTGCGAGGTGGAGGATCAGCTGGACCAGTACGAGGACCAGATTGGCTCCTACCTGGTAAAACTGTCCACCAAGACCCTGTCTGTGGATGACAGCCGCGCCGTGTCCCTGCTGCTGCACTCCATCAGCGATCTGGAGCGCATCAGCGACCACGCCAAGAGCATCCAGATCTCCGCCCAGCGGATGCACAACAAGCACAATCAGCTCTCCGGGGACGCCAAGGAGGAGCTGCAGGTGCTGGCCAAGGCCGTCACCGCCGTCACCAAGGAGACCGCCAAGAGCTTCGCCGACGACGACAGCAAGCGGGCCCGGAAGGTGGAGCCCATGGAGCAGGTGGTGGACCACCTGTGCTCCAACATGAAGGCCCGCCACATCAAGCGTCTCCAGGACGGGGCCTGCCGTGTGGAGCAGGGTATGCTCTTCACCGACGTGCTGGGCGACTGCGCCCGCATCTCCGACCACTGCTCCAACGTGGCTGCCGCCATCATTGAGCTGCACCACGACAGCTACGACACCCACCAGTACCTGGGTGACCTGCGCAGCGACCCCGAATTTAAAGAGCTGTACCAGGAGTACCTGGCCCAGTATCCCCTCCCCTAAGCAAATCGGTAACATGCACGCATTTCCAACCGCCGCAGCCACAGCGCTGCGGCGGTTTTGTTTGCACTCCTACGGGCGAACCAGTGAAGAGTGAAGAGTGAAAAGTGAAGAAGTGGAAGCGGCAAAGCCGCTTCCTTGACGGGGGCCAAACCTTGCGCTATAATTAAAATGAAATGATATGCTCATACAAAAGTAGGTGCAACTATGGCAAAAGCCAGTGTAAAGACAACATATGACAACCAATCCATATCTTCCCTGAAGGGTCCGGACCGGGTGCGCAAGCGCCCCGGCGTCATCTTCGGCTCCGACGGACTGGACGGCTGCCAGCACGCCGTGTTCGAGATTCTCTCCAACGCCATCGACGAGGCACGAGAGGGCCACGGCAGCCAGATCATTGTCACCCGCTACCAGGACCACTCCATTGAGGTGGAGGACTTCGGCCGGGGCTGCCCCGTGGACTGGAACGAGGCGGAGGGCAAGTACAACTGGGAGCTGGTGTTCTGCGAGCTGTACGCCGGCGGCAAGTACAAAAACGGGGACGGGGACAACTACGAGTACTCTCTCGGCCTCAACGGCCTGGGCTCCTGTGCCACCCAGTACGCCTCCCGCTACTTTGACGCCACCATCTACCGGGACGGCTTTAAGTACACCCTCCACTTTGAGCGGGGCGAACTGGTGGGCGAGATGATCAAAGAGCCCGCCGACCGGAAAAAGACCGGCTCCAAGTTCCGGTGGCTGCCCGACCTGGACGTGTTCACCGACATCGACATCCCCCTGGAGTACTACACCGACACCTTGAAGCGTCAGGCGGTGGTCAACGCCCCGGTCACCTTCCGGCTGCGCAACCAGATCGGGGCCAACCGCTTTGAGACCACCGACTTCAAGTACGAAAACGGCATCATCGACTACGTCACCGAGCTGGTGGGAGATCAGTCCCTCACCCCCCCGGTGTTCTGGCAGACCGAACGGAAGGGTCGGGACCGGGCGGACAAGGCAGATTATAAGGTGAAGCTGTCTGTGTCCTTCTGCTTCTCCAACACGGTGAATTTGGTGGAGCACTACCACAACTCCTCCTGGCTGGAGTACGGCGGCGCCCCGGAGAAGGCCATGCGCTCCGCCTTTGTCTCCGCCATTGATTCCTGGCTCAAGCAAAACGGCAAGTACCAAAAGAGCGAGTCCAAGATCACCTGGGCGGACATTCAGGACTGCCTGGTGCTGGTGAGCAACAACTTCTCCACCCAGACCAGCTACGAGAACCAGACCAAAAAGGCCATCACCAACAGGTTTGTCCAGGAGGCCATGACCGAGTTCCTCCGCTCCCAGCTGGAGGTCTACTTCATCGAGAACCCCTTTGACGCCGAGAAGATCGCCGGACAGGTGCTCATCAACAAGCGGTCCCGGGAGACCGCCGAAAAGACCCGCCTGGGCATCAAAAAGAAGCTGTCCGGCTCGGTGGACATCTCCAACCGGGTGCAGAAGTTCGTGGACTGCCGCACCAAGGACGTTGCGAGGCGGGAACTGTATATCGTGGAGGGCGACTCCGCTCTGGGCGCCTGTAAGCTCAGCCGAGACGCCGAGTTCCAGGGCATCATGCCCGTTCGCGGTAAGATTCTCAACTGTTTGAAGGCCGATTACGCCAAAATCTTCAAAAGTGAGATCATCACCGACCTGTTGAAGGTCATGGGCTGCGGCGTGGAGGTGAAGGACAAGCACGTCAAGGACCTGTCCGCCTTCGACCTGTCCGCCCTGCGGTGGAACAAGATCATCATCTGTACCGATGGCGACGTGGACGGCTTCCAGATTCGCACCCTCATCCTCACCATGCTCTACCGCCTCACCCCCACCCTCATCCAGGAGGGGTATGTGTTCATCGCCGAGTCCCCCCTGTACGAGATCACCTGCAAGGAAAAGACCTGGTTTGCCTACTCCGACCGGGAGAAGGCAGAGATCTGCCAGCAGCTGGACGCTGAGAAGAAAAAGTATGACTTGCAGCGGTCCAAGGGTCTTGGTGAGAACGAGCCGGACATGATGTGGCTGACCACCATGAGCCCGGACACCCGGCGGCTCATCAAGGTCATGCCCGAGGACGTGGAGCGCACCGCCCAGGTCTTCGACCTGCTGCTGGGGGACAACCTCCAGGGCCGCAAAGATCACATTGCGGAAAACGGCTACAAATACCTGGATATGGCCGATATTTCATAACTTCTATCTCTCATTTGTTGCTCCTGTAGGGGCGGGGCTTGCCCCGCCCGTATCACCAGGGCAATTCCAGGGTAGCAACGGGAGGGGCAAGCCCCTCCCCTACCCCCACGCCGGAAAGTCCAAAGCGTGGATTTTAACGCTAGAAATCGTATCATGATAAGGACGGAATTACATGGCTAAGAAGAAGTCCCCCGCAGAGGGGGCAAAGAAGAAGACAAACCCCAACGTCATGGGACTCCACGCCCAGGTGCTGGAGCAGCCCATCACCCAGACCCTGGAGCTGAACTACATGCCCTACGCCATGTCGGTGATCGTCTCCCGGGCCATCCCGGAAATCGACGGCTTCAAGCCCAGCCACCGCAAGCTGCTGTACACCATGTACCAGATGAAGCTGCTCTCCGGTCCCCGCACCAAGAGCGCCAACGTGGTGGGCGCCACCATGAAGCTCAATCCCCACGGCGACGCCGCCATTTACGACACCATGGTGCGCCTCTCCCGGGGCTACGGGGCTCTGCTCCACCCCCTGGTGGACTCCAAGGGCAACTTCGGCAAGGTGTACTCCCGGGACATGGCCTGGGCCGCCTCCCGATACACCGAGGTGCGGCTGGATGCCATCTGTCAGGAGCTGTTCCGGGACATTGACCAGGACGCCGTGGACTTTGTGCCCAACTACGACGGCAAGCTCCAAGAGCCCACCCTGCTGCCCACCACCTTCCCCAACGTGCTGGTGGCGGCCAACCAGGGCATCGCCGTGGGTATGGCCTCCAACCTGTGCGGGTTCAACCTAGGGGAGGTGTGCGAGGCCGCCATCGCCCGGATGAAGAACCCGGAGGCGGACCTGCTGGCCATTTTGAAGGCCCCAGACTTCTCCACCGGGGGCCAGCTGCTCTACGACCAGAAGGCCCTGGAGGACATCTACCGCACCGGCCGGGGCAGTGTGAAACTGCGGGCCAAGTGGAACTACTCCAAGAGCGAAAACCTCATTGAAGTCACCGAAATCCCCTACTCCACCACCGTGGAGGCCATCATTGACAAGGTGGCGGAGCTCATCAAGGCGGGGAAAATCCGGGAAATTTCGGACATGCGAGACGAGACGGGCCTGGACGGCCTGAAAATCGCCATTGACCTCAAGCGTGGCACCGACCCGGACAAGCTCATGGCCAAGCTCTTCTCCCTCACTCCCCTGCAAGACTCCTTCTCCTGCAACTTCAACATCCTCATTGCGGGCATGCCCCGGGTGATGGGAGTGGGCGAGATTCTGGACGAGTGGACGGCGTGGCGGATGGACTGCGTGCGCCGCCGCACCTACCACATCTGCAAAAAGAAAGAGGACAAGCTGCACCTGCTCCGGGGTTTGAAGCAGATTCTGCTGGACATTGACAAGGCCATCGCCATCATCCGGGAGACAGAGGAGGAGGCGGAGGTGGTGCCCAACCTGATGATTGGGTTCGGCATCGACCAGATTCAGGCCGAGTACGTGGCAGACATCCGGCTGCGCAACATCAACAAAGAGTACATTCTCAAGCGGGTGGAGGAGGTCTCCACCCTGGAAGAGGAGATTGCGGACCTCACTGACCTGATGAACTCCCCCAAGCGGATTCAGAAGGTCATCATCACCGAGCTGCAGCAGGTGAAGAAGAAGTACGACACTCCCCGGCGCACCGAGATCATCTACGAGTACGAGAACCTCTCCGCCGAAAAGGCCGCCGCTCAGGAGGCCCCGGACTACCCCGTCCACGTCTTTCTCTCCCAAGAGGGATACTTTAAGAAGATTACCCCCCAGTCGCTGCGCATGAGCGGAGAGCAGAAATACAAGGAAGGGGACGGCCCCTACCTGCACTGGGAGGGGAGCAACCGGGACGAGCTGCTGGTGTTCACTGATCGTCAGCAGTGCTACAAGACCCGCCTGTCCGACTTCGACGACTCCAAGGCCAGCATTCTGGGCGACTACCTGCCCACCAAGCTGGGCATGGACCCAGAGGAAAAGGTGGTGTGGGCCTGCTGTCCCGGCGACTACTCCGCCCACCTGCTCTTCTTCTTTGAAAACGGCAAGGCCGCCCGGGTGGAGCTGGGGGCCTACCAGACCCAGACCCGGCGGAAAAAGCTTACCACCGCCTACTCGGACAAGTCCCCCCTGGTGTCCGCCCTGGTACTCTCGGAGGACACCGAAATGGCGGTATGCTCCACCGAGGGGCGCTGCGTGGTGTTCCACACCGCCTCCCTCACCCCCAAGTCCACCCGCTCCACCCAGGGTGTGAACATCATGACCCTGAAACCCAAGTACAAGGTGGAGTGGGCCAAGCCCCTGAGTGAGACCACCATTGTCAACGCCCCCCGGTACCGGGCCCGCTCCCTGCCCATTGCCGGTGCACTGCTAAAGGAAGAGGACCGTGGCGAGACGCAGCTGTCTCTGCTGTAACAAGGAGTAGCTATGAATGTAAAGAAAAATCTGTGGGCCATTCTGGTCATCACCTTCGCCTCCGCCATCTACGCCCTGGGCTTTGTGTGGTGCTTTGCCCCCAACGACATCGCCTTCGGCGGCATCACCGGCGTGGCTCAGATCATCAACCACTTCATCCCCGTCTTTCCTGTGGGTATGACGGTGATTGTGCTCAACATCCCCCTGTTTATTTTGGGCTGGAGGTTCATTGGCGGACGGCTGCTGGTGCTGTCCCTGTACGCCATGTTCATCTCCTCGGTGTTCATCGACATTCTCACCCCCCTGTATGACTGGCAGCCCATGGAGCCCCTGCTGGCGTGTATCTTCGGCGGCCTGCTCATGGGCCTGTCCCTGGGCTTTGTGTTCCAGCAGGGCGCCACCACCGGCGGCACCGACCTGGCCGCCCGGCTTTTGAAGCTGGTGTTCAAGTGGCTGCCCATGGGCAAGCTGCTGCTGGCCGTGGACCTGATCGTGGTGGTGTCCGTGGCCCTGGCCTTCCAGACCATCAACACCGCCCTCTACGGCCTGGTGGCCCTGTACATCTCCACCCTGGCTCTGGATGGGGTCCTCTACGGCATGGACACCGCCAAGGTGGCCTACATCATCAGCGACCACAACGAGGAGATCCGCCGCACCCTGGTGGAGGACCTGGACAAGGGTGTCACCATCCTCCACGGCCAGGGCGCCTACACCGGGGCGGAAAAGCAGGTGCTCCTGTGCGCCTTCAAGCAGCGGGAGATCGCCACCATCAAGTCCGCCGTGAAAGGCCTGGACCCCAACGCCTTCCTCATCGTCTGCGACGCCCATGAGGTGCTGGGCGAGGGCTTCCAGGTGTATCACTCCGACGGACTCTAAGCCGCCCCACCTGGGGCAAAGGAGGGAGACTCATGAAAGTACGACTGCTGGCCCTGGGCCTTGCCACCGCCCTCACCCTGTCCGGCTGCACCGCCATGCTGGAGCGCAGCTACGTCTCCTCCGCCACCCACCTGGACTACTCGGTGACGGAGGACTCCTCCATCCTGCGGGTGGAGAACTATCAGGGCCTGGTCAACGCCCTGCTCTACTTCGTCAACCAGCACTCCACCAACGGCACGTTGCGGCTGTACAACTACGCCGGGGACGTGGAGTCGGACTTGGAGCGCGCCTGCAACGAGGTCATGACCGAGGACCCCCTGGGGGTGTTCTCGGTGCGCTCCATGAAGTATGACAGCACCCGCATTCTCACCTACTACGAGGTGGATGTGCGCATTGTCTACTCTCGCTCGGCTCAGGTGGTGTCCTCCATTCAGTCTGTGGCGGGCCTCTCCGGGCTACGGGGCGAGCTGACCCGGGTCATCTCCACCCGGCAGTCCCAGAGCATCTCCCGGGTAAGCTACTTCTCTGGAGACGCCGCCGCCGTGGAATCCCTGTTCTGGCTGGCCTTTTACAGCAACCCCCAGACCGCTTTGGAGCCTCCCAAAATCTCCGCGTCCCTCTATCCCGAATCCGGGGCCCAGCGCATTGTGGAGCTGACCCTCACCTGGCCGGACACCCAGATTGACCTGGAGGAATACGCCAAGTCTCTGGAGACTCTGGCGGGCCAGCTGCTGGAGGAGTCCGCCCAGACCCCCTACACCCTGGAACAGCTCACCGGCCTGGTCCAGAGCGTGGCCGCTCCCTCCACCACCGGCTCCCTCACCGCCCTGGACGCCCTGTCCGGCAAGCCCGCCAGCGACCAGGGGCTGCTGCTGGGCCTGGAGGCCCTGCTGCAAGAGGCGGGGATGGAGTACACCATGGTGTTGGGCTCTCAGAACTCCATCCGCACCCTATGGCTCATTGTGGCCACCGACCACGGCTATCGCCACCTGTTGGCCCAGTCCCTCCACCCGGACCAGCCCCTGAAGCTGTACACCGACCAGCAGATGACCGATCAGGGCTATACCTGGTCCACCTCTCTCTATCCCGCCTGTCGGGAAAACGGGGAGGAATAAGGAAACGTTTTTTCGAGAAACTTTGAATTTTGTGTTGACAAAAGGGATGATATCTGGTATCATCCCTTTTGTTGTCGCGAGTGTAGCTCATCTGGTAGAGCGCCACCTTGCCAAGGTGGAGGTAGCGAGTTCGAGCCTCGTCACTCGCTCCATAGTGTGGAGATATGCCTATCTGGGTATATCTCCATTTTTTCTTGTCTTAGCGAACTCGCTACCTCCACCTTAACTTGAAATCTGAGGTTGGGGGCCCCGCAAAAGCCATGGGCTTTTGTGGGTACGGAAGCGGGTTCGAGCCTCGTCACTCGCTCCAAACAAAAACGGTCTGACTTAGGTCAGGCCGTTTTCATTTGGTATCCGTAGGTTATTTCAATGCTCGCCGGAAGTCAATTCCGGCTGCGCCAAGGTTTTCGCCCCAGGCGAAAACACTTGTACGGCGCACCCGCGCCGCCCCGCCTTGCGGGGCCCCATGGAGACGTACCTGTTCGGGTATATCTCCATTTTTCATGTCTTGGTGAACTCGCCCTCCTCCATCGGCTCCCTTGTGTAAAGGGATTGTTCTTCTAAACAGCATAGTTCAGGCTTCCCAGCCCGGTGGGGACGCTACCCGCTGGGGGTTTCTTTTGAGCGGGCAAAAGAAACCAAAACCCGCTTAGGGCGTTCCCCCCTAAGTACCCCCCTAGGGTACGAGACTGGAACTGCGTCATTCCCACCGTCGGCCCTGGCCCCGGCGGGGTCACATAGATGGCCTGGCAAGTCTATGGGAAGCGCCCCCTTCTCTGTAAGACTATGCCTTTGTTTCCAGGGCCTCACCCTGGTGCGCGGCGTTCCCACCGCCGGGAATGTCTGCCGCTCCACACTTTTTTCATTTCACCCTTGACAAATCCTCTTCCCTCTGGTATCATACCCTTTGTCGTTGCGAGTGTAGCTCATCTGGTAGAGCGCCACCTTGCCAAGGTGGAGGTAGCGAGTTCGAGCCTCGTCACTCGCTCCATGTAAATGGAGACGTACCTGTTCGGGTATGTCTCCATTTTTCTTGTCTTGGGAACTCGCTACCTCCACCTTAACTTGAAATCTGAGGTTGGGGGCCCCGCAAAAGCCCGTGGCTTTTGTGGGTACGGAAGCGGGTTCGAGCCTCGTCACTCGCTCCAAATAAAAACGGTCTGACTTAGGTCAGGCCGTTTTCATTTGGTATCCGTAGGTTATTTCAATGCTCGCCGGAAGTCAATTCCGGCTGCGCCAAGGTTTTCGCCCCAGTCGAAAACACTTGTACGGCGCACCCGCGCCGCCCCGCCTTGCGGGGCCCCATGGTATGGAGATGTACCTGTTTGGGTATATCTCCATTTTTTCTTATCCCGCAAAAGGCCCGGCGCAGATGCGCCGGGCCTTTTCCATTGCAATCCGTGCCGCTACGCGGCACACCACAATTCTTCATTATTCATTCTTCATGATTCATTTTTAGGCAGTATTTCCGCACCAAATCCAGGGCATGATTGGCCGCCAGAGTCCGCACTCGGTCCCGGCGCTGGGCAGCGCCCCCCAGGTGCAGCTCCACCGCCTCACAGCCGTCCGGCGTGGCCAGCGCCACATACACCAGCCCCACCGGGTTGCCCCGGTCGTCGCTGTCCGGGCCCGCCACTCCGGTGGTGGACACCGCCAGGTCACAGCCCAGCACCTTCCGGGCCCCCTGGGCCATCTGCCGGGCCACCTCGGCGCACACCGCCCCCTGCTGCTCCAGCACCTCCTGGGACACCCCCAGCACGTTGTGCTTGACGGCATTGGTGTAGCTCACCACGCCGCCCTGGAGCACCGCCGAGGCCCCGGGCACATCGGTGACCCGCTTGGCAATGAGGCCCCCGGTGCAGCTCTCGGCAGTACCCAGGGTCAGGCCCTGTTTGGCCAGCATGGGCACCACCACTTCCTCCAGGGAGGTCACATCCGCCCCGTAGACCTGGTCCCCCAGGATGTCCCGGACCTCCTGCTCCACCGGGGCGATCATCTCTTTGGCTTCCTCCACGCTTTCCGCCTTGGCGGTGATGCGCAGCTCCACCTCCCCCTCCTTGGCGTAGGGGGCCAGGGTGGGATTTTGGAGGGTGTTCATCTTGTCCCGGAGCAGCTGCTCCACCCCCGACTCGCCCAGGCCGAAAATGCGCAGAGTGCGGGAGTGAATGACCCCCTGGGTGAGCTGGGCCAGATACGGGGTCACCTCTTCCCGGAACATGGGCAGACACTCCCGGGGCGGGCCGGGAAGCATCACCACATGCACCCCATCCACGCAGAAGGCACAGCCCGGGGCAGTGCCCCAGCGGTTTTCCAGCACCGTGCACCCCTTTGGCAGATAGGCCTGCTGGAGGTTGTTGGCCGTCATGGTGCGCCCGGACTTGGCAAAGTAGTCCCGGATGCTCCGCTCACACTCGGGGTGGAACTCCAGAGGGAGCCCGAAGGCCCCCGCCACCACCTTCTTGGTCAAGTCGTCGCAGGTGGGCCCCAGCCCCCCGGTGGTGATGAGGATGTCTGCCCGGCCTTTGGCAATCTCCACCGCCTGGGCCAGGCGGGCGGGGTTGTCCCCCACCACGGTGTGGTGGTACACGTTGAGGCCCAGCCCAGATAAGAGCTGGCTTAAATCCCGGGCGTTGGTATTTAAAATATTGCCCAGCAGCAGCTCGGTGCCCACTGCCAGCAATTCTACACGATGTTCCATGTTGGTGCTCCCTCCTGTGGTCTTTGCTGCTATCCTATTCCCTCCTCCGCCCCCTTGTCAATGCCCTGCATCTTTCTCACTTTAGCGCACCAGAAAAAAAAGGCTTGCATTTTCTGGCTGTGTGGTCTATAATGGCCTCACTTGAACGAAACGAGGTTTACAGCAATGGCCCGTCTGTCTGCCCACAACTTCATGGCTTATTATGGCTTTACTCGATTTACCGGGTACGGCAAATTTGTCGTGGAGCAATGTGGCATATGAGTGAGGCGTTTGGCACCCACACCCGTGGGGGCAACTGCTGACATACCGGAATGGGACGCTCATTGACGCATTGGCAGTCAATGGGCGTTTTTGCATACCGGGGACCTCTTCCCAGCCGCTGAGACAAGTAGAAAGGATGAACAACGTATGGTTATCGTGATGAAGCCCTCTGCCACACAAGATACCATCCAGGCTCTGGCCCACCAGCTGGAGACAGACCACCCAGAAGTGCGGGTGAGCATCACCAAAGGCGTGGGCTGCTCCATTCTGGGCCTGGTGGGAGACACCTCCCAAATTGACCAGGACAAACTCACCATCCACCAGGACGTGGACCGGGTGATGCGGGTCCAGGAGCCATACAAGAAGGCAAACCGGAAGTTCCACCCCGAGGACAGCGCCGTGCGCATTGGCAACGCCGTCATCGGCGGCGGCGGATTCACCGTCATCGCCGGGCCCTGCTCGGTGGAGAGCCGGGAGCAGATCATTGACGTGGCCCAGTCGGTGAAGGCCTCCGGGGCCTCTCTGCTGCGGGGCGGCGCCTTCAAGCCCCGCACCTCCCCCTACGCCTTCCAGGGCATGGGCACTCCCGGCCTGGATCTGCTGCTGGAGGCCAAGGCAGAGACCGGGCTGCCCATCGTCACCGAGCTGATGAGCCCCAAATACTGCGAGCTTTTCGAGGAAAAGGTGGACATGGTGCAGATTGGCGCCCGAAACATGCAGAACTTCGACCTCCTCAAAGAGGTGGGCAAGATGTCCAAGCCCATTTTGCTCAAGCGGGGCCTGGCCAACACCTACGAGGAGTGGATCATGTCGGCGGAGTACATCATGGCCGCCGGCAATGAGAACGTCATTTTGTGCGAGCGAGGGGTGCGTACCTTCGAGACCTTCACCCGCAACACCTTGGACCTGTCCGCCATCCCCGCCATCCGCCGCATGAGCCACCTGCCCATCGTGGTGGACCCCTCCCACGCCGCCGGGATGTACTGGATGGTGGAGCCCCTGGCCATGGCCGCCGCCGCTGTGGGCGCCGACGGTTTGATGATCGAGGTGCACAACAACCCCGCCTGTGCCAAGTGCGACGGCCAGCAGTCCCTGACCCCCGAGAAGTTCCGCCGCCTCATGGACAAGGTGGTGCCCCTGGTGGAGCTGATGGGCAAAACCCTCACCTAACATAAAACAAGAGAGGAGTATGAACTATGGCCATGCTAGAGCGCACCCTCACAGGAAACTTTGACCAAGTCCTCCGCACCCTGGACCAAGCCATCTTAAACGGCAGCATGTCCGCCTCCTACGAGGACGGCACGGTGTACACTATGGGCGACGTCCGCTGCGCCGTGCGTATGTACGAGCGGTACAGCTACACCGGCGGCAACCGGGTGGCCCTGTGTATGACCCTCACCGGACAGGGCGACCAGCTGCGCCTGACCGCCATCACCGCCGGCGGCAGTCAGGCCATGTTCTTCAAGCTCAACACCTGGGGCGAGGAGGCCTTTTTGGACACTTTGACCCAGGCCATCGACAAACTCTGAGAGGAGATATCCCCCATGCGAACCCTCACAGTCCCCCTCCCCGGACGGGAGTATGACATTCTCATAAGGCCCGGCCTGCTCCCCCAGGCCGGGGGCTACATCTGCTCGGTGGTCCCCCAGGCCCGGAAGGTGGCCCTGGTCACCGACTCCCACGTGGCCCCGCTGTACGGCGAGACGGTGGCCCACAGCCTGGCCCGGGCCGGGTTCCAGGTGGAGACCTTCGTGGTCCCCGCCGGGGAGCAGAGCAAGTGCTCCAAGCAGCTGGCCCGCCTGTGGAGCAGCTTCGCCCAGTTCGGCCTCACCCGCACCGACTGCGTGGTGGCCCTGGGGGGCGGCGTGGTGGGGGACCTGGCGGGCTTTGCCGCCGCCACCATCCTGCGAGGGGTGGCCCTCATCCAGATTCCCACCACCCTTCTGGCCCAGGTGGACTCCTCGGTGGGGGGCAAGGTGGCCATCGACCTTCCCGAGGGGAAGAACCTGGCGGGGACCTTCTACCAGCCCCGGCTGGTGCTCATGGACCCTGAGGTGCTGGGCACCCTGCCCCACGAGACCTTTGCCGATGGCATGGCAGAGGTCATCAAGTACGGCTGCATCGCCGACCAGGGCTTTTGGGAGTTTTTGAGTCAAAACCCCTCCCGCTCCGCCATCATGGCCAACATGGAACAGGTGCTGTACACCTGCTGCCGCATCAAGGCGGAGGTGGTAGCCGAGGACGAGCTGGACACCGGGCGGCGGATGATTCTCAACTTCGGCCACACCCTGGGCCACGCCTATGAGCTGGCGGGCCACTACACCACCCACACCCACGGCCAGGCCGTGGCCGCCGGGATGGTTCGGGCCGCCCAACTGGGCACCGCCCTGGGTCTCACCCCCGCCCAACTGGCCCCGGACATCGCCCAATTGGTGGAGGCCTTCGGCCTGCCCACCGCCATTCCCTGTTCCCAGGCGGACTACGCCGCCGCCATCGGCCTGGACAAGAAGGGGGCGGGTTCCTCCCTCTCCCTCATCCTCCTGGACCGACCCGGCCACGCCCTGGCCTACCCCATTTTGAAACAGCAGCTGCTGGAGATGCTGTAACGAGGTATTGCTATGAACGTCACCATCACCCCCACCAAGCTTCACGGCCCCGTCACGCCCCCTCCCTCCAAAAGCCAGGCTCACCGGCTCATCATCGCCGCCGCCCTGGCCTCTGGGGAGAGCGTGCTCACCCACGTGGCCCCATCCCAGGACATTTTGGCCACCATCCGGTGTATGGAGGCCCTGGGTGCCTCCTTCACCTGGTCCGGGTCCACCCTGACGGTGCAGGGCCTCACCATGAACCGCCCCACCCCTTCCCTTCCCCGCCTGGACTGCGGGGAGTCCGGCTCCACCCTCCGCTTTCTCATCCCCATCGCCCTGGCGGTGGCGGGCGGGGGCGTGTTCACCGGACAGGGGCGGCTGATGGAGCGGCCCCAAAAGCCCTATTTTGATCTCTTCGATGCCAAAGGCATCTCCTACACCCTGGAAGACGGGGTGCTCACCGTGCAGGGCCAGCTCCCCCCCGGGGACTACCCCCTGCCGGGCAACGTGTCCAGCCAGTTCGTCACCGGGCTGCTGTACGCCCTGCCCCTGGTGGAGGGCACCTCCACCATCACCCTCACCTCCCCCCTGGAGTCGGAGGACTACGTGGCCATGACCCGGCAGGCCCTCCACCAGGCGGGCATCACTTTGGACGGGTACACCGTCCAAGGCGGCCAACACTACTCCCCCATTCAGGGCAGCGTGGAGGCGGACTGGTCCCAGGCGGGCTTTTTCTACGCCGGGCTGGGGCTGGGCAATGACCTGGACATCCAGGGCCTGGACCCCCACTCCCCCCAGGGAGACCGGCGCATCGTCTCCTTCTATGAGCAGCTCACCGGGGCGGGACAGACCGTCACTTTGGACGTGAGCCAGTGCCCCGACCTGGTGCCCCCCCTGGCGGCCCTGGCCGCTGGTATGGAGGGGAAAACCACCCACATTGTGGGGGCGGCCCGGCTGCGTATCAAGGAGAGCGACCGACTGGCCACCACCTCCCAGGTCCTCAACGAACTGGGCGCCCAGGTGGAGGAGCTCTCCCAGGGGCTCACCATTCGAGGCGTGGCCCAGTTCGCCGGAGGCGTCACCGTCCCCTGCCACAACGACCACCGCATCGCCATGATGGCCGCCATGGCCGCCACCCGGTGTGAGGCCCCCATCACCCTCACAGGCGCTCAGTGCGTGGCCAAATCCTTCCCCGACTTCTGGGAGGTCTATGAGAAGCTGGGTGGAACCATTGTAAAAAGCGAGGAAATCCTATGAACTATACCATTTTCGGCGAATCCCACGGCCCCGCCATTGGCGTCACCCTCACCGGAGTGCCCGCCGGGCTGGAGCTGGACTGGGCCGCCATTGAGAAAGATATGGCCCGCCGGGCCCCCGGCAAGTCCCCCCTGGCCACCGCCCGGAAGGAGGCCGACCAGGTGCAAGTGCTCTCCGGGGTATTTGAGGGCAAGACCACCGGGTCCCCCCTGTGCGCCATGATTGCCAACACCGACACCCGCTCGGCGGATTACAGCAAAACCCGTGACCTGGCCCGGCCCGGCCACGCCGACTACCCCGCCCACGTCCGCTACCAGGGCTTCAACGACTACCGGGGCGGCGGCCACTTCTCCGGGCGGCTCACCGCTCCCCTGGTGTTTGCCGGGGCCATCGCCAAGCAGATTCTGGCCCAGCGGGGTATCACCGTGGGGGCCCACATCAGCTCCATCTACGGGGTCAACGACGAGGCCCTGGAGGACTGGGATACCCTGAAAGGGGTGGCGGACAAGGACTTCCCGGTGCTCAACGACGAGAAGGGTCAGGAGATGCAGGAGGCCATTTTGGAGGCCAAGGAAGAGCAGGATTCCGTGGGCGGCTCCATTGAGTGCGGGGTGTTCGGACTCCCCGCCGGATACGGCTCCCCCGACTTTGGGGAGAACGCCGAGGGCATCTTCTCCCAATACCTGTTCGCCGTCCCGGCGGTGAAGGCGGTGGCCTTCGGGGCCGGAACCGCCTTCTCCCTCATGCGGGGCTCCGAGGCCAACGACCCCCTGTACGTGGACGAACATGGAAACGTCGGGGCGGAGCAGAACTGCGCCGGGGGCATCAACGGCGGCATCACCAACGGCATGCCCCTGGTGTTCGAGGTGACCATGCGCCCCACCCCCTCCATTGCCCGCACCCAATTTACCATTGATATGAACCGCATGGAACATGCGGAGCTGGAGCTCCAGGGGCGGCACGACCCCTGTGTGGTCCCCCGGGCGGTCCCCGTCATTGAGGCCGCCGCAGCCCTGGCCGCCTGCCAGCTGCTGGGGATCTGATTTCCGGCCGTTCAGGCCGGAAAAATGAAGAATTAAGAATGAATAATGAAGAATTGTGGTGTGCCGCATAGCGGCACGGAGTTTCATTGGAGGCCATTCCCATGGATGAATTGCAGCAGTATAGAGAGGAAATCGACCGCATTGACCGACAGATGGTAGAGCTGTTCCGCCAGCGCATGGCGGTGACCGGACAGGTGGGCCAGTACAAGCTGGAGCGAGGCATCCCGGTGCTGGACGCTCAGAGAGAGCGCCAGGTGCTCCAGGACAAGGCCCGTCTGGTGGAGGGGGACCTGCGCCCCGGCGTCACCACCCTCTTTCAGACCATTATGTCCATCTCCCGCCGCCAACAGCGGGACCTGACAAGAGAACGGGCGGATAACCCCGGCGTTCCCCGGTTTGTCCAGGCCCTGTCCCAGATACGGGAGCCCATCCAGAACCCCCGGGTGGTGTTCCAGGGCGAGCCTGGAGCATACAGCGAACAGGCCTGTGTCAACTTCTTCGGCGAAGGGGTCCAGGCCACCGGGCTGCCCCAGTTTGAGGACACCTTTCTGGCCTTAAAGGAGGGCCGGGCGGACTACGCGGTGCTCCCCATTGAAAACAGCTCCACCGGCGCCATCCGCCAAATCTACGATCTGCTGTCGGAATACGATTTCTTCCTGGTGGGGGAGACCACGGTGAAGGTGGACCACTGCCTCATGGCCCTGCCTGGGGCCACCCTGGACACCATCACCCAGGTGTACTCCCACGAACAGGGACTGCTGCAAAGCGCCAAGTTTTTAAGCCGTTACCCCCACTGGCGGCAGGTGCCCCAGTCGGACACCGCCGGGTCGGCCAAGATGGTGGCCGAGAGCGGCGATGTGACCAAAGCCGCCCTGTGCTCGGCCCGAGCCGCCCAGATCTACGGGCTGAACATCCTGGTCTGTCCCACCAACGACAACCCCCACAACACCACCCGCTTTGTGGTGGTCTCTCCCCAGGTGGAGCTGCGGGAGGGCGCTGACAAGATCAGCACCGTCTTTCTCCTCCCCCATGAGGCGGGCTCCCTCCATGAGATTCTCACCATCTTCGCCGTCCACGGCCTGAACATGGTGAAGCTGGAATCCCGCCCCCTGCCCCAGCACAGCTGGGAGTACATGTTCTTCTTGGAGTTCACCGGAAACCTGAACACCCCGGAGATCGCCGATGTGCTCCATGAGCTGTCCCAAACCACCGGAGACTTCCGGGTACTTGGCAACTTCGTGTCGAATTTGGAGGAAGAAGCATGAAGAATATTATCCTCATTGGTATGATGGGCTGTGGAAAAACCACCGCCGGACATATGTTGGCCCAGCAGCTGGGCCGCCCCTTCGTGGACTGCGACGAGCTGATGGAGGGGACCACCGGGCGCACCATCTCCCAGATCTTCGCCCAGGACGGCGAGCGGGGCTTCCGCTCCCTGGAGAGCCAGGTGCTGGAGCAGCTGAGCAGCCAGGAGGGTTTGGTCATCGCCACCGGCGGCGGGGCGGTGCTGTCCCGGAAAAACGTCATCTCCCTGCGCCGCAACGGCATTCTGGTGTTCCTGGACCGCTCCATTGACGAGATCTGCGCCAGCCTGGACACCGAGGGCCGCCCCCTGGCCCAGGAGGGACACCACGCCTTTGTGGAGCGCCACCACCACCGTCTGCCCCTGTACCTGTCCGCCGCCGACGTGATCATCCAGGACTTTTCCACACCGGAGGCCACCGTTGCGGAAATTCTGGAGAAGATCTCCGAGGTGGGCAAGAAGTTTCTCATCATCAACGGCCCCAACCTGAACCTGTTGGGCAAGGGGGATGTGGAGCTGTACGGAAGGGAGAACCACGAAAACTACGCCTCCCTGTGCACCATGATCGAAGAGTACGCCAAGGTACATAACTCCACCGCCACCTGCTATCAGTCCAACCACGAGGGGGACATTGTGGACCAGATTCAGGCCGCCGACGGCGTCTACGACGCCATCATCATCAATCCCGGCGCCTACGCCCACTACTCCTACGCCATTCTCGATGCCCTGCTGGCGGTGAACACCCCCGCCTTCGAGGTGCTCATCGGCAACATCCACGCCCGGGAGCCCTTCCGCTCGGTGTCCGTCACCGCCTCGGGGTGTGTGGGCCAGATCTACGGCCTGGGCCTCCAGGGCTACCTGCGGGCCATGGACTTCTTCCTCAAAGGGGGACAATAACATGCTGCAAGTCATTGGCGAACCCATTTTCCACTCCAAATCCCCCATCATCCAGACCACCATGCTGGACTATCTGGGTCTGGACATCCCCTACACCCCCCACCTGGTGAAAAAGGGGGAGGTGGCCCAGTATCTGGACTACGCCCTGGCCCATGGGGTCACCGGCTTCAACGCCACCATGCCCCACAAGGAGGACCTGGTGCCCCTGATGGACCAGCTGGGGGAGGAAGTGGAGCTATACGGGGCGGTGAACACCGTCTGCCGCCGGGACGGAACGTGGATTGGCCACAACACCGACGGGGACGGCTGTCTGGAGTCCCTGGTGCATATGGGCATGTGGCCCGCCCGGCAGGTGGTACTGCTGGGGGCAGGCGGCGCTGCCCGGGCGGTGGCCCTGCGCCTGGCCCAGACCAAGGCCGAGCGCATCTGGGTGTGCAACCGCACCCTGCCCAAGGCCCACCAGCTGTGCCAGCTGGATTCCTCCGGCACCCTCATCCCCGTGGGCTTCGACCCCAGCACCCTCTCCCAGGTGTGCTCCCAGTCCCAGCTGGTCATCAACTGCACCAACCTGGGCATGGACGACTGCCCCCACCAGTTTGAGGACTTCTCCTTCCTGGATGCCCTTCCCAAAGACGCCGGGGTGATGGACCTCATCTACTATCCCGCCTGCACCGAATTGCTGCGCCAGGCCCAGACCCGGGGCCTCAAGACCTGCAACGGCCTGCCCATGCTCATCTATCAGGCCATTTTCGCCCTGGAATACTTCTTAGACCGGCCTCTGCCCCGGTATGAACTGGCCCAAGTGGTATTCGCCAAGCTGGGCCTGGTATAGACAGAATGGACAATATAATTCATACAGTTTCATGAGATATAACAATCCTTCTTTTGTTTACTTTTTCCATCTCCAGTGGTATACTGGTAGCAAGTGAACAACAAGAAGGATTGTTACCGTATGGGCAAAACCAGATGAACCGAAAGGGGGCGTATCTCTGTGATATGGGCCCCTTTGGTGTCGTCTGGTCTTTTTCGTCGGTACCTCTTCCGTGGGAGTTCCCCACGGCGTCCATCTTGTCCCATCAGGAGGTGATACATCCCCCAAATTGTCCCGTACATCTTCACTTAAGGAGAATAGGAGGAACATCAACCATGCGCAAGATTACCAAGAAAGTCGGCGCTCTGGTCACCGTGTGTGCCATGTGTCTGTCCACGGTCAGCTATGCCGCTGCCCTGCCTCAGACCCAGGCCGACGAGATCACCAACTCCGCTGCCACCCTCGCCAATGAGGCGACCAGCCCCAACCTGGCCCTCAAGGCCACCGCCGCCTCGTCCGCCAACGAGACCTCTAACTTCACCCAGGAGAAGGCCAACGACGGCAACATGGACACCCGCTGGTCCAGCGGCTCTGTGGAGAACAATCCCCAGTGGCTGCGCCTGGACTTCGGCGAGCCCACCACCTTCAACTGCGTCCGTCTGTTCTGGGAGAAGTCCGGCGGCAAGGCCTACAAGGTCCAGGTCTCTGACGACGGCAACGAGTGGCGTGGCGTGGCCAACGTCACCGACGGCCAGCCCGAGGAGACCCGCACCCTCACCTTTGACGAGGTCACGGCCCGCTATGTCCGGGTGTATGTCACCGAGAACTTCCCTGACATCTGGACCTGCGTGTCCATCTACGAGATGGAAGTGTACAACAACACCTGGGACTTCGTCTTCGGCCAGGCCAAGACCCAGCTGGAGAACGCCCAGAAGTGGGACGCTCTGAGCCGGGACGTGTCCCTGGTGGAGAGCACCGACTACGGCGCCACCGTCACCTGGAAGAGCGACTCTCCCTACCTCACCGTGGAGTACGGAATGCTGAAGGTGACCCTGCCTGAGACCACCACCCAGGCCACCCTCACCGCCACGGTCTCCTACCTGGGCAACAGCGCCGACGTGGAGATTCCCGTGACCATTCTGTCCCAGACCGATCTGGACAACACCTATGACCTCAACCCCACCCCCCAGAAGCTGGAGATGCAGTACAACCTCATCGACTTTGACAACGTCAAGGTCTACTATGAGTCCGGCATCACCGACGTCACCCGTGGCCGGGTGCAGGAGATCATGGACAAGCAGGGCGTGTCCTACACCGTCACCGAGAACTATGAGGAGAGCACCCTGGCGTTAGGGTTGCACGGCTCCACTGAGAACGTGGACACCAACACCACCGGCTACTCCGACGACCTGTTTGTGGCCAGCGAGACCAAGTATGACGCCCACTTTGTGGACATCAACTCCAATGGCCGCGTGACCATCCTGGGTGAGGACGACGACGCCGTGTACTACGGCCTGGCCACCCTGGACGACGCCATGGAGACCGTGGCCGGTCAGCAGCTGACCTGCGCCACCATCGAGGACTATGCCAACATGCAGTACCGCGGCATCGTCGAGGGCTTCTACGGCAAGGTGTACTCTGTGGAGGACATTCTCTCCCTGTTCGAGTACATGGAAGACAACAAGATGAACACCTTCGTCTACGGCCCCAAGGGTGACCCCTATCACCTGGGCAACTGGCGGGATGAGTATCCCACCGAGATCACCGACGAGCAGCGCTTCTACGGCATGATGACCCAGGACGACATGCGCACCATCACCGCCGCTGCCGCCGAGAACAACATCTCCTTTGCCTGGTCCATCCACCCCGCCATGCAAAACGGCATCAACTTCACCGACCGTGACAGCGTGGAGCAGGGCATTGACGACATCATGGAGAAGTTCTCCCACATGTACGATCTGGGCGTGCGCCAGTTCGGCGTGTTTGTGGACGACATCGACACCGGCGTGGCTCTGCGTGGCTCTGAGAACCAGGCCTACATGATGGCCGAGCTCCAGCGCCGCCTGGAGGACAAGTACAACGGCTCCGAGGACCCCGCCGATCACGTGGCCGGCACCTACTACGTGCCCAGCTTCTACGCCCTGGGCTTCGGTTCCTCCTCTCAGCTGGAGACCAACCTGGGCGCCTTCCGTGAGGCCAACCAGGGCAACAACGTCATCATGATGATGACCGGCTCCGGCGTGTGGTCCCCCATCCGCAACTCCGACCTGCTGAAGATCCAGCAGTACACCGGTAAGAAGCCCGTCATGTGGTGGAACTACCCCGTCAACGACAACATTGACGACCAGATGCTCATGAACCGTCTGGACTCCGTGTACGCCACCGATTTGGACGTCACCGCCAGTCTGGGCGTTCTGTCCAACCCCATGAACCAGGCGGAGGCCTCCAAGGTGGCCCTGTACGGTGTGGCCGACTACACCTGGAACACCGCCAACTTCGATGTCCAGAGCAACTGGGAGGAGTCCTTTGCCTCCTACACCGATGACCCCGCCATGCAGGAGGCCCTGCGTGTGTTTGCCAGCCACGCTGCCAAGAACCAGGACCACACCAACATCAACTCCATCTTCAACGCCTACAAGTCGGACAGCTCCAACTATCCGGCCGTGCTGGAGGAGATGCAGAAGATCGTGGATTCCTGCCAGCTCATCCTCACCCTCAAGGACAGCGATGATTACAAGCTGGTGAACCTGGAAGAGGAGATTCGCCCCTGGGTGTACCGCCTCAATGACATGAGCCAGATCATCATCGACTGCATCCAGGCCATGTATGGCGAGGAGAGCCAGCGCTTCGATCACCTGATGAACGCCATCTACCTCTCCAACGGCATCGACACCCTGGAGAAGTACAAGGTGGAGAGCCTGGAGGGCCAGGGCACCAGCCAGACCATCAGCAACTATGTCACCAGCCCCGGCAACCTCTACATCCTGCCCTTCGCCCGCTACATCATGACCCAGGCCGGCGGCTCCTTCTTCACTGACGCCTCCGACCCCTTCGTCTACACCGACACCAACACGGAGGGCTGGGCTATGGCCAAGTCCGGCAACACCTTCACCGTCACCGACGGCGAGACCGTGACCCTGGGCTCCGGCTCCTATGTCCAGTTCGACCTGGCCCAGCTGGTGGCTCTGTCCTCCGTGTCCGGCCTGGACGACCTGAACGTCCAGATCTCCCTGGACGGCAAGACCTGGACTGGCTTTGCCGCCGGCACTCAGGCCCGCTATGTGCGTGTGATGAACAACACCGCTGAGGAGATTTCCGTGGACCTGACCCAGGTGTCCATCGCCGCTCAGGTGGTGTCCATCGCCTCCGTCACCTCCAGCGCCCAGATCTATGAGCCCAACAACTACCCCACCAGCAACATCAACGACTACAACACCACCACCTTCGTCTGGCTCAACAGCCAGGCCAAGGGCACCCACCTCACCGTCACCTACTCCGCCCCCACCAGCATCAACCGCATCGAGTACACCACCACCACCGATGGTGACCGCATGGTTGGTAAGGTGAACCTGGAGTATCAGGACACCGACGGCAACTGGAACTCCGTGGGCATCGTGGACAGCGATGACTTTGTCTCCGGCGCCATCGCCGTCACCTTCGACACCGTCCAGGCCAAGGCCATCCGGGCCACCGTCACCGAGTCCCGCTCCACCAACTGGCTGAAGATCGCCGAGTTCCACGGGGTGTCCACCGACGCTGAGTACGTGGCCACCGTCAACGGCGTGGGCGAGGCCAAGCTCACCGACCGGGACGTGATGAGCTTCGTCCAGGCCACCGGCGAGGGCGAAGTGGTGTACCACGTCTACGAGAGCACCAAGGCCAACGACCTGGTGCTGTACAACGCCCTGGGCACCTGGGACGGCGTGAGCGTGTACGCCGTCACCGCCGATGGCGAGACCCTGCTGGAGCATGATGCCGACCTGAGCAACACCGGTGCCCGTGTCTACCACGCCAACCAGCTCAAGGGCGTCACCGCCTTCCGCATCGCCTACACCGACGGCATCTACCTCAACGAGATCGAGATCAAGGGCGACCGCTTCGTGGCTCTGAACACCTACGGCGTGCAGCCTCAGGTGGACGAGGCCAAGGCCGCTGCCGCTGAGCCCGGCTACACCGCCGAGTCCATCGCCGCCCTCAACGACGCCATCGCCGCTGTGGAGGCCATTCTGGCTGACAACACCCTGGGTGAGCCCGTGACCCAGGAGGCTCTGAACACCGCCGTGGAGGCCATGAACGCCGCTGTGGAGGCCCGTGTGCCCGATCAGCCCGGTCAGGAGGCCAACAAGGCTCTGCTCCAGGCCACCTACGACTACGCTGTGACCCTGGACACCACCGGCGTGGTGGACTCCGCCGTGGCCATCTTCCAGAAGGCCCTGGACGAGGCCAAGACCGTGCTGGACGACCCCAACGCCACCCAGGAGCAGGTGAACACCGCTTGGGACAACCTGCTCACTGGCATCTGGTCCCTGGGCCTGAAGCAGGGCAACAAGGACATTCTGGAAGTGCTCATCGCCAAGGCTGAGACCATGGTCGCCAACCAGAGCAAGTACGTGCAGGACCACTGGCAGGAGCTGCTGGACGCTCTGAACGCCGGCCAGAAGGTCATGGACGACGGCGACGCCCTCCAGGGCGACGTGGAGACCGCTGTGGAAGACCTGATGAACGCCATCCTGGCCCAGCGCTACAAGGCCGACAAGTCCATCCTGGAAGACCTCATCGGCAAGGCTGAGGGCATCGACCTGACCGACTACACCGCCGAGTCCGTGGCCGTGTTCCGCTCCGCTCTGGCCACCGCTCAGTCCGTGCTGGCTGACGAGACCCTGTCCGAGGACGACCAGGCCACCGTGGACAACGCCGTAGCCGCTCTGTCCGCTGCTATGGACGGCCTCACCGCCGGTGGCGCTCCCGAGACCACCGACAAGCCCCAGACCACCCAGAAGCCCGAGAACGTGCCTCAGACTGGCGACTCCGCTCAGCTGATGGTGTACGTGGCTGCTCTGGCTGGCTCTGTGAGCCTGCTCACCGGCGCCGCTTACGTGAAGGGCAAGCGCCGCAGCTAATGCAAAAAAGCTCCGGGGGGAAGCAAATTGCTTCCCCCCGGTCTTTTTTGCAAATGAATAACGAAGAGTGAATCATGATGGTGTGCCGCACCCTATCGGCTCCCTCCGGGAGGGAGCTGTCTGCGTCAGCAGACTGAGGGAGCATGCGGGCGGCTGCACTGTAGGTTTGCACACAGCATAGACCTGCACCAGACGTTCCGGACACTCTGGTACTCTCCGCCTATTGCGCCAAAAATTTTAAGCCTTTGCTACAATCTCCCTCCGTCATGGCTACGCCATGCCACCTCCCTCCCTGAGGGAGGCTTTGAGGCTGGCAGGTATCGGGAACGTTTGCCGCACCTTCCTGTTGCGCTGTGGTAGGGGCCGGGCTTGCCCGGCCCGAAAAGCCTGGAGCATACCAGGGGGAAGATTCGGGAGGGGCAAGCCCCTCCCCTACGCCCAGCAACCCAAGATATGCGGCAATCTTCAGGGCTTGCATTCTTCATTCTCCTACAATAAAGTTACGGTTTAAGGCGCGGCAGCCAGCCGCGTCTTTTTCCATCTCAAAGCCGAAGCTGTTAGAATGAGAGAGTAAATGGTCTGGCACCAACA
>NZ_NFKO01000028.1:0-26055 GCF_002160435.1 Pseudoflavonifractor sp. An176
AGCAAATTCGTAAACAGCACTTATGCGATTGAACCGCCGTGTACCGAACGGTATGCACGGTGGTGTGAGAGGACGGCTACTCAACTAATGGGTAGCCTCCTACTCGATTCCAAGGATGGGCCGTGTTTGGTGATGTGGTCACAGAAGAAATCTCACAGTTTGGGTATACTAACCTCAGACAAAGGAAAGGAGCTGACCCACATGGCGGCGATCAATATAAATAAGGAACAATTTCAACAACTGACCCAGGGCGATCAGCCCGTGCTGGTGGATTTTTGGGCACCCTGGTGCGGCTACTGCCGCCGGATTGGCCCTGCATTTGAAAAGATTGCAGAAGAGTATGGCCAGAAGCTGGTGGTGGCTAAGGTGAACATCGACGAGGAGGCCCAGCTGGCTCAGGAGCAGCAGATTGAGGTGATTCCCACCCTGGTGCTGTACCGAAACGGGGAGGCCATCTCCTCCATTGTGGCTCCCGAGTCCAAGGCCATGATCGACCAGTTCATCCGCCAGGCGTTGGAGCAGTAAGGAGGGGACGGTCATGGGTGAACACCACATCTATGATATGATCATCGTGGGCGGCGGGCCGGCCGGTTACACCGCCGCCCTGTACGGGGCCAGAGCTGGACTGGATACCCTGGTGCTGGAAAAGCTGTCCGCCGGGGGCCAGATGGCTCTGACCCAGGACATTGACAACTATCCCGGCTTTGAGCACGGGGTGGACGGCTTTACCCTGGCGGAGAATATGCAGCGTCAGGCGGAGCGGTTCGGAGCCAAGACGGAGTACGCCCAGGTTTTGCGTATGAATCTCACAGGGGCACCCAAGGAGCTGGAGACCAGCGAGGGGACCTTCTACGCCAGAACCGTGGTTCTGGCCACCGGGGCCAATCCCCGGGAGCTGGGCCTGGACCAGGAGGCCGCTCTGGTAGGGAAAGGCGTGGCCTACTGCGCTGCCTGTGATGGCATGCGGTACCGGGATAAGACGGTGGTTGTGGTGGGCGGCGGCAATTCCGCCGCCGAGGACACCCTTCTCCTCAGTCGAGTGGCCCGGAAGGTGATTTTGGTGCACCGGAGAGACACCCTGCGGGCCACCAAGGTGTACCACCAGCCTCTGATGGAGGCGGAAAACGTGGAGTTTCGGTGGAACAGCACGGTGGAGGAGCTGCTGCACGAGGACAAGGTCACCGGCGTGCGGCTCCGGGACGTGAACACCGGGGCGGAGACCACGGTGCCCTGCGACGGGGTATTTATCAGCGTGGGCAGAAAGCCCGCCACCGAATTGGTGCAGGGACAGCTGGAGCTGGACCGCGGGGGCTATGTGGTGGCGGATGAGACCACCGCCACCAACCTCCCTGGGGTGTTTGCCGTGGGCGATGTGCGCACCAAGCTGCTGCGCCAGGTGGTGACGGCAGTGGCAGACGGCGCAGTAGCCGTGCACATGGCCGAGGAATATTTGGCCGCCACCAACTAAACGTGTGTTTTCTGCAAAAAACAAGGGAGCAAGGATTACCTTGCTCCCTTGTGGTCCGAGTGGAGAGACTCGAACTCCCGACATACTGCTCCCAAACGGTTAAACTAAATTTTTTCTGGTTGTTTCTAATGGCTTTAACCATTTTCAATACATTCTCATCACTCTTTGTTGCTCTTAATTCCACTGTTTCCGAGTGCTCCGACGCTGTCTGTGGTCAAACATGTGGTCAAAGAGCCCTTCTTGACCAGGCGCGGTATCCGCTGCCGCTGCCTGTCCAGAAGGGCTCTTTTTCATGTTCAGGTTTGGGGTATTGTACCTCTGGCGAAGCCTGAATGCAAGTCATTTCTGCCCCTCAGGCGTATCAGTTTTTAGCACGCCTAATCAAAGATAAGAAAACATCGCAAAAAGCAGGAAGACCTGGCCCGTGATTGACACAGGCCGGGTTGTTCCATTTAGTCAAATCCTTCAAAAAGTGGGTTCTCCTCCAAAAGCTCTTGCAAATGAGTTTTCAGCTCTGCTTCCCCAAACCAGTCACACGCATCCAACAAATCTTCCTGAGCATCCCCTACATAGGCGCTCTGAAATAGTTGCCGTGCCAGACGGTCATCGTGTTTAAGTTGTTTCAAAAGGGGAGCTTGGACAAACTGATTTCGGCACAGATCGCACATATCCCATCCCAATAGTTGCTGGGCCACCTCTGGTTCCTGAAGGTGACTTTCTGCGGTGTCCAACAGCAACTTCATCATCTGAACTGCGGTCTGGGGGTCACTGTCACCGGTTTCATATAGGAGCTCCTGGGTGTCCATATCCTCCAGTTCCTCCGCAGTCCAGCGCCGGACAGCATCGGGGAAGTCGGCAATCAGCAGATCCCGGCAGGCCCATTCGTTTTCGGAGAAGTCCCAGCGGCGCACCATATCCACCAGTTCTGTGCGGGTAAAATGGCGTGGCGGAGGCGTAGTGTCCTCCACAGAGACGGTAAAACTCAAAGTAATTTCTGGTGTGCTTTTCTCGGGAACCAGCTTGGCTCGTTCGGATGGGAACAGAGAGGAAGTACTTCCAAAATCCCCGCACCAGCCACACTCCCAACGGTTTCCCCGCACCATGACAGGACTGCCGCAGTGCGGACATCGGACTGTTGCCATACACAAGCCCCCTTTCTCACACTGTCATTGTATCGGTTATGACCTTACATATCAAGGGTGTTGCAATGAGAATGGTCCCGATTATGGGACAAATATTTTCTTATTCTGACATATGAAAAATCATCTTGTCTATATTCAGATAACAGAATATAATATTTGGTAGAAATTTGGAATGTAGAGGGATGCTGTATGGAGTTCTTAACAACGAAACAAGCTGCAGAGTTGTGGGGAATCTCTCCACGCCGAGTGGCTCTCCTCTGTGCTCAGGGCAGAATTCCGGGAACAGTCAAAGCGGGAAAGACTTGGCTGTTGCCTCCGGATGCGAAAAAGCCGGTGGATCCAAGATATGAAAAGACTTCCCTATAAAAGTAAAGGGTGTTTAATTATCTCAACATATGATATCATCTGTGGTGACAATGATATAATGGTGTAGAAAAAGGAGGTGCAAGTAGGAAATGAGTACCAAACAAAGTTTTGGAGGGCCATGGACGATTGAGAAACTGAATATACTCTCTAACTATTTAGATTTTTATACTACTGCCCTGAAAAATTTGCCATTTCAACTCATGTATATTGATGCATTTGCTGGAACCGGTAAAATATTAATTGGGGACCAAGAGGAGTATGAAGAAATAGATGGCTCTGCGAGACTTGCTCTACAATCCAAAGGCGAATTTGCAGAGTACATTTTTATAGAAAAGAAGAAATCATTTGCAAAAGAACTCAAGGAGATGGTAGAACACGATTTTCCGGAGAAGAAAAAAAGAGTAAAGATTGAAAAAGGCGATTGTAATAGTGTGCTTTTAGATATATGTAAAAAAGTGAACTGGAGAAATGTGCGAGCAGTTTTGTTTATTGACCCATATGCTGCGGATATAAAATGGGAAACTTTACAAGCAATTGCAGCAACAGGGGCGATAGATGTATGGTATCTCTTTCCCTTTCATGCTGCCAACCGTATGATGACACGGAGCGGCGAAATGGATTCTACATGGATAACAAAGCTTAATTCTATTTTTGGCGATGACAGCTGGAAAAATCGTTTTTATCACGCTGATCCTCAGATGAACTTGTTTGGTACAACTGAGGTAGTAAAAGAGGTCAGCACAGAAGCATTAAAGGAATATATAGAAGAACGACTTGGCAGTGTTTTTGCTAAAGTATCAAACAACTCAAGGGTATTGTTCAATCGAAAAAATAGTCCTTTATTCTTGTTCTGCTTTGCTGTTTCCAACAAGACCCCAAAAGCAATTGGGCTGGCACTTAAAGTGGCAAACTATATTTTGAAAGATCAGCACATGGGCTGAGGAATGATAATATGATACGGAAATCTTTAATTTATAAAACAGAGGTAGAATATGGCGATTACACCCTAAATCATATTCAAGGGTGTTCCCACGGCTGCAAATACCCCTGCTATGCATACATGATGGCCAAACGCTTTGGTAAAGTAAAAAGTTATGAGGAATGGATTCATCCGCAGATCGTGGAGAACACCATGCAGCTTTTAGCAAAAGAACTCCCCCGATTCAAGGATAAAATCAGCTTACTTCATCTATGCTTCACAACCGATCCTTTTATGTATGGGCACGAAGATATTTGCCAGTTGAGTATGCAGGTACTCCAAAGAGCGAATGCACATAGTGTCCGCTGTTCTGTTCTCACAAAAGGAATCCTTCCTATTGAACTGGCTGAGTTGCCCTTGCAAAATGAATACGGGATCACGGTTGTGTCCTTAGATGACGACTTCATCCGGCGATATGAACCAGGCGCAGCACCAATACATGACAGGATTGACGCATTGAAGGCGCTAAGCGAAAAGGGCTGCAAAACATGGGTCAGCGTAGAACCCTATCCCACGCCCAATATCATCAAGCAAAGCCTAAGCAATATCCTGGACGCAGTATCTTTTGCGGATCGAATCATTTTTGGCAGGCTTAACTACAACAAAGTTGTCTCTGAGTATAAGCAGCACAAGGAATTCTATAATCAATGCGCAGAGCAGGTTATTCAATTTTGTAAAGACAATCAGATCGACTATCATATCAAAACAGGCACAATAACAGAATAGGAGGACAGCTATATGGCACGTCCGAGAAAACAACTGACAGACGCAGATAAAATGCGTGACATCGAAAACTATACACACGACGACAAGAAGCGCACCAACAACCCGCCGGTGGGTATGGCCCAGCATGATAAGGCGGAGGAGAAACTCAAGACCTACCAGTTTGACCCCCATCTGGATCCCACGCTCCAGTGGGCAGGTAAAGCAGAGGGCATGAGTTTTGATGTACCTACATCCTCCATCCACATTCATGAGTCTATCAAGCCGCTGAATATCGTTGCCCGAGTGACCAAGGAGTATTCCGACGCAGAGGCCGGGCAATTAAAAGGGCAGCTGGGCTTCTTTGAAGCAGAGACCGCTGCGGAGCGGATGCGCCGCCGCCGGGAGTCCATCGAGTTCTACCAGCACGGTGTCAACTGGACAAACCGGATGATTGCTGGGGACAGCCTGGTGATCATGAACTCCCTGCTGGAGAAGGAGGGTATGGCCGGGCAGGTGCAGATGGTGTACATCGATCCCCCCTACGGCATCAAGTACGGTTCCAATTTCCAGCCCTTTGTGAATCAGAACATGGTAAAGGACAAAGATGATGATTTATCTCAAGAACCGGAGATGATCAAGGCCTTTCGTGATACTTGGGAATGGGGAATACACTCCTATCTTAGCTATTTGCGAAACAGATTACTTTTAACAAGGGAATTATTATCAGAAACAGGAAGCGTTTTTATTCAAATAAGTGAAGCGAATGTTCATTTGGTCAGATTATTATGCGATGAAGTATTTGGTTTTCAAAACTATATTGCCCAGATTTCTTTTAAGACAAAAAAGATGGCCCTGGGTCGTACATATCTCGCATCTACCAATGATTATATTATTTGGTATGCAAAAAATCAAAAATTAACAAAATTTCACACGCTATTCATTGACAAAGAAATTGGTGCTGGAAGTCAGTATACTTGTGTAGAACTTCCAAACGGAGAAAGAAGGAGAATGACTCGGGAAGAAAAAGACGATCCATCATGTTTGCCCAAAGGAGCCAGGGTGTTTAGAACGCTTGATTTGCATTCCTCTGGTCGTACAGACTCTTGTGTATTTGATTTTGAATTTAATGGTGAAATTTGTTCTCCAAGTCGAGGAAGAAGCTGGAAGACAAATAGAGATGGCATTCAAACATTGATAGATAAAAAACGACTGATTAAACTTGGGGATAGCCCCGAATATGTGCTATATTATGACGATTTTCCTGTGACAGCCTTAACTAATATCTGGAACGATACACAAGGAGCTACAGACAAAAAATATGTAGTTCAAACATCAGAAAAAGTTATCCAACGCTGTATGCTTATGACCACCGATCCCGGCGACCTTGTCCTGGATATCACTTGCGGCAGCGGCACTACTGCGTATGTAGCAGAACAGTGGGGCCGCCGTTGGATTACCTGTGATACCTCTCGTGTGGCCATCACTTTGGCAAAGCAGCGTTTGATGACAGCTACCTTTGACTACTACAAGTTGGCTCACACAGAGCAAGGCGTGAGTAGCGGATTTATATATAAAACTGCGCCTCATATCACACTTGGTTCTATTGCCAACAACGAGCCGCCCGCAACGGAAACTCTGTACGATCAGCCAGAGATCGACAAGGGCAAGATCCGTATCACCGGCCCCTTCACTGTGGAAGCTCTGCCTGCACCCGTGGTGAAGCCCCTGGACGATGTAAGCGACTGGGACGAGGACTCCACCGCCAAGCAGACCAGCTGGCGGGATCAGCTGCTGGCCACTGGAATCATGGGCCGGGGCGGCAGCCGATTGGAGTTCAGCCGTGTGGAACCTCTGTCCGGTACCAAGTTCCTGCAGGCAGAAGCAGAAACCAAGGAGGACGTGCCCCGTCGTGCGGTGATCTGTTTCGCCGGAGAGACGAAGCCCATGGACTCCCGTATGGTATCCATGGCCCTGGATGAGGTGGAAACCCTGCGTCCGGCTCCTAAAATGATTATCTTTGCCGCTTTCCAGTTCGACCCCGAGGCAGCCAAGGATATTGACGAGTTGAACTGGCCGGGGCTTACCATTTTGAAAGCGCAAATGAACACCGACCTGATGACCGATGATCTGAAGAAAAAACGGTCCTCCGACCAGTCCTTCTGGCTGGTGGGCCAGCCGGATGTGGAGCTAATCCCGGACAAGCGCAGCAAGACCCGCTACAAGGTCAAGGTCAACGGGTTCGACTACTACGATGTGAAAAAGGGTACAGTGGAGTCCGGCAGCACCTCCCGTATCTCCATGTGGATGCTGGATACGGACTACGACGGGATGTGCCTGCAGCCTACACAGGTGTTCTTCCCCATGGGTGGCAAGAAGGACGGCTGGAACAAGCTGGCCAAGACGCTGAAAGCCGAGATTGCCCCCGACCTGATTGAAAAATATGCAGGCAATGAGTCCCTCTGGTTTACGGTACAGCCCAATTCCCAGATCGCTGTGAAAATCATCGATGACCGGGGAATAGAGAGCCTGAAAGTCATGAGAGTGGGTGATGAATAATGGCCGGAATTGACCAACTCATTATTAACTCTGCCTTTCGGGAGCCGGAGCATCACTGGAAATATGACCTGAACGGACAGACATTTGTGCAGGAGCCGGGACGGCGGCCTGCCGGTTATTTCATTGCTGGTCAGGGATCCAACCAGTACAACGACATTGGACAGTTTATCGAACTGCCTCTGGTCAATAAGATTCGACCCAGAGTGAAGGCATGGCGGCAGGCAGGGTATCCCGGCGTGACGGGTGTGACCAAAAAGCTGTTGGATCATTGGAACGAAAAGGATGCTCGTCAGTATCAGTTCTTTTTCTGCCAGATGGACGCCATTGAGACCATCATTTGGCTCACAGAAGCACCTGATGCAGAAAAAGTCGGCATCGAGATTCCTGGTGACGGTGGACTGTTCCGACGCATCTGTACCAAATTGTGTACCGGCGGCGGAAAGACTACGGTGATGGCCATGCTAATTGCTTGGATGGTCTGCAATAAGGCCACTTATCCCCAGGACAAGCGTTTCTCTAAAAATGTATTCATTGTAGCTCCAGGGTTAACTGTCAAAAGCCGTTTGCAGGTACTGCAAACAGGTGGCGAGGACAACTACTATACCCAGTTTAATGTAGTCCCCATCGGCCTGATGGATAAATTGCGCCAAGGTAAGGTGTTAATCACCAACTGGCAGGCGCTGGCGTGGGACAGCGAGGAGACCATCAAAAAGCGCAGAAGTGTGGATAAACGGGGGGCTAAAAGTGATGAGGCCTACACCCGTGAAGTGTTGGGGGAGATGGCCAATGCCCAGAACATCCTGGTCATCAACGATGAAGCCCACCACGCATGGCGCAAAAACCCAGAAAACAAGGGAAAGCTGACGAAGGAGCAAAAAGTGGCAGAGCAGGAGGCCACGATCTGGATTAGTGGCTTGGATCGCATCCATAAAACCCGAAATATTTTGACCTGCTATGATTTTTCGGCCACCCCATTTGCCCCTTCCGGGAAACGCAACGATGAGGAAGCACTGTTCGGATGGATCGTCAGCGACTTCGGACTGAATGACGGAATTGAGTCCGGTCTGGTCAAGACCCCTCGTGTTGTGGTGCGGGACGATGGAACACCGGATGCGGAGAGTTTTCGCTCAAAACTGTATCACATCTATGCAGATGACACGGTGCGTGATGATATCAACCGTCCGGCCCCGCCGGAGGAGCCACTCCCAGATTTGTTGACCCAGGCATATTACCTGCTGGGAAAGGATTGGCAGGTTCTGTATCAGGCATGGCAGGAGGCTGGCGCTGTTGTTCCGCCGGTGATGATCACAGTGGCAAACCGCACTGAGACGGCGGCCCGTATCAAGTATGCTTTTGACCATCAGCGAATTCCTGTACCGGAACTGTGTGTACCAGAACTGACGGTGCATATTGACTCCAAAACCATGGATGAGGCAGAAGGAACCGCTGCTCCCGAACTCAGTGACACTAACGAAGATGGCGGTGTGCGAAAATTAAGCAAAGCAGAGGCCGCAGCCATCTTGCGGGAAACCGTAGATACTGTTGGACAACGGGGAAAACGGGGCGAACAGATCCGTAATGTGATCTCTGTGGGTATGCTTTCAGAAGGCTGGGACGCAAAAACAGTCACCCACATTCTCGGCCTTCGTGCCTTTTCCAGCCAGCTTCTCTGCGAACAGGTAGTTGGCCGTGGACTGCGTCGCACTTCTTATGACTTGGCAGAGGGCAGTGATATGTTCACAGCAGAGTATGTGAATATTTTTGGGATACCGTTCACATTCCTCCCGCATGAGTCGGATGAAACCGGCACTGCACCGACTACACCGCCCAAAACGCAGGTGGAAGCACTGCGGGACAGAATGAATTATGAGATCAGTTGGCCAAACATTGTCCGGATTGATCGAGAGTTTAAGCCTAAACTTTCCGTTGATCTGAATAAGATTGAACCGCTGACATTGGAAGCGGCGGATACCCGTTTGCGTGCCGACCTTGCCCCAATTATCGATGGCAAGACTGACCTAACCAAATGCACGGAGATTGACCTACAGAAACTGGATGCAGAGCTTCGTATGCAGCGCATCGTTTTCGAGACATCTGGACAGGTCTATGATTTGATGAAATCGTCTTGGAAGAGTGAGGGCACCAAGTATGCTTTACTTGGCCAGGTAATCCGTCTAGTGGAGGAATACCTGAAATCAGGCGCTATCATCATTAATCCCCCGTTATATAACACTGACCCGGTAAGGCAACGGATTATCTACATGATGAACATGAATAAGATTGTGCAGCACCTCTGGGGATTTATTAAACTGGAACAGACAGAACGGATCGTTCCGATTTTTGATCAGAACAAGAGAGTCCGCTCTACTAACGATATGCCCACTTGGTTCACCAGCAAACCCTGCTTTATCACACAGCACTCACAAATCAGCCACTGTGTGGTTGACAGTGCCTGGGAGGCAACGGAGAGCTATGTGCTGGAGAAAAATCCTCATGTCACCGCCTGGGTTAAAAATGATCATCTGGGCTTTGAGATCTTGTATGTATTCGACGGCGTAGTCCGAAAATACACGCCCGATTTCCTAATCAAACTGGACAACGGAAAAACTCTGATCCTGGAAACAAAAGGACAGGAAACCCGCCGAGACAAAGAAAAGCGCAAGGCACTCACTGAATGGGTCACCGCCGTAAACCAATGCGGAGAATTTGGTGAGTGGTGCAATGATGTGTCGTATAATGTGGCCGATGTGGATGGCATTATTGTAAGACAAACAAACGGTCTGGGAGCATCACATTGAACTGCACTCCACTTGTCAAACGGTATGACAAACTGTATAACCAGTGGGGTGTAGTTCCCAGATGTAAATGTCTAATTATCAGTTTTTAATACAGCAGGAGCGAGAAATGACCGAAGTAGTAGCAGCCCTGATTTGGGACAAGAACAAGTTTATGATCTGCCAGCGTCCAGCCCACAAAGCCAGAGGGCTGCTGTGGGAGTTCGTTGGTGGAAAGGTGGAGCCAGGGGAGACCAAAGAACAGGCACTCATTCGTGAATGCCAGGAGGAGTTGGTTATCACTCTGGATGTGGGGGAAGTGTTTATGGACGTGGTTCACGAATACCCCGATTTGACAGTCCACCTAACTCTGTTCCATGCCACCATCCAGAGGGGAGCGCCACAGAAGATGGAGCATAACGACATCCGGTGGATCACAGCGGATGAGATTGACCAGTACGAGTTCTGTCCGGCGGATGTGGAGATTCTGGAGAGACTGAAAACAGCCAGGTGATGCAAGTCCAGTTGCCACCAGGAGAAAGGACCAGCACAATATGAACATCATCTGCTTCGGCGATTCCAATACCTACGGCTACGACCCTCGAGGCTATTTCGACGGGCGCTATGATCCGGACTGCCGGTGGGTGGACATTCTGGCTGCGGAAACTGACTGGACCATCTGCAACATGGGACAGAACGGGCGGGAGATTCCTTCCGCCGCTCCTGCTTTCCCGGACGGCACTGACCTGCTGATTGTCATGCTGGGGACCAATGACCTGCTCCAGGGGAAAAGCCCAGAGCAGGCCGCCAAGAAGCTGGAGAGGTTTCTATCTGGCATCCGTCTGAAGAAAAGCAAGATACTCCTCATTGCACCACCGCCAATGACCTTGGGTGAGTGGGTGCCCAGCCAGCAACTTATTGAGGGTTCCCATACCTTTGCCCGGCTCTGTCAAGCCCTGGCAGAGCAGCTTGGCATCCGCTTTGCCGATGCCGGAAGGTGGGACATCTCCTTGGCCTACGACGGCGTACACTTCACGGAGCAGGGCCACAAAGCCTTTGCTGCCGGACTTCTGGAGGAACTCAAATGAAACGAATTGCAATTTTACTCTCCTCTCTACTTTTGCTGTTGACCGGATGTGGTGGGAATGCCACAGACGGCTCCTATGAGCAGATCACCCAGGAAGCTGCCAAAGAGATGATGGACACCCAGGAAGTGATTGTCCTGGACGTGCGGGAACAGAGTGAGTACGACAGCGGCCACATTCCTGGAGCTGTCCTGCTGCCGGTGGGAAGCATAGATGAGAAAACTGCCGCCGCCGTGATTCCTGAAAAGGATTCTACTGTGCTGGTCTACTGCCGCAGTGGAAACCGCAGCAAGACCGCATCCTCCACGCTGGCCGGACTGGGCTACACCAATATCTATGAGTTTGGCGGCATTAACACCTGGCCCTATGAGATAGAGCCATAACTGCAACGAAAGCCCGCAAGCAACACAAAATTTATATCGCCTAAACATAGAGGGGCCTGTTGCAAAATTCAGTTTTGCAACAGGCCTATACTTAGTGATTATGGTTTCGGTGCTGCAAGAAGCTCACATACAAAGGCTACAGAAGAAGTTACTCCTGAAAATAAGTTGAATTGGACAATTGCATCATAAATCGAGTCTGGATATGCTGACTGAAATGCAATCATGCAAAGGCGTTGAATATCATCAATAGACGAAGTGGAACATCCTGAAGTTTCAAAATCAGACAAAAAAACTGACACTAATTCCTGGAAAAATTTTGCGCCGCCTATTGTTTCAAAAGTATTGCCCATCATTTCTTTTAGGCTTGAAATATTGGCTTGGAGTACATCGTTTTTAAGCAAATGCCTTTCGAGTTCATTGGCAGTGGAGTAATAAAACAACGTCCAAAGGCAAATATCTTGAAAGGGACCAGAGGAGAGGTTGGATTCTTTTTGTATCTCATCGATCTTCATCCAAAAGAAAGAAGAAATAGTTTCGGCAATTTTATCCCGCCTCGGTATTTCTTGCTGATGATTTCTCTTTTTGAAAAATATAAACATATCCATTCACATCCTTATGAGGGAAATATTAATTGAGATCGATTTGAATTACAATACAATTTCGTATTTATAATCTTTCATGATTTTATCTGTTCCCTTTTTCTTGTATGAGCTCTCGCTGACAATTTTTCCGCCACATTTCTGGGCAACACGATTGGAAGCGGCATTTCCCTGATTCACATAAATGGTTACTTTCTCGGCTCCTTGACGACGAGCATAATCTATCATTCCCTGAGCGATTTCAGTTGCGTAGCCTTGACACCAAAAATTCTTATGTACGCAATAGGCAATGTCGTATACTTTCTTGTCATCACTTATTATGAAACTGCACGTCCCTACCCGCTCTAAGGAATCCTTAAAAACAGGAATCAAGTAACAGCATTCCTCATCCTCGCCTAAGCCTTCTAACATCTTCAAATGTTCATCATCTATTTCTTCTTTTGCTTCATCTGGTAAATATTGCCCCATTTCTGGATTGTTCCAGATACTATATGCCCACAAGGCATCGTCCTTTGTAAATCCTCTTAATACAAGCCTTGAAGTTTCAATATCATTTATCTTCATAATGTCCTCCGTCAAGTTCAGCTTTTCACCGTTGCTTCTTTCATCAAGGCATTCGCTTCACCAGCTGCGGTATCTTCGCCTAGGGTGCGCTTGCAGTCATGGAGAGCATGAGCGAAAGCGGTCATAGCCGTTTCCTGTGCCCTTGATTTGATGATATTGTAACACACCAATTCCAAGCTGTCATGCAAAGGATACATCGCTATAAACAAAGAATACAGCCGAGGGGTGCTTCGTCCAGAAGCGCCCCTCGGCTTATGTTATTATTTCCCGTATTTCTCCCGTAGACTCTGGTGTCCCTCCTGATCCCGCCGCCGTAGATCATCTGCCGAGCAGATCTGCCATTGGGGATCGTCCGTCCCCAGATCCAACTGCATGACTGCTTCCGGATAGTGAATCTCTGGGTCAAAGCCGATGTCCCCGGCCACCATCCGTTGCCAGGGGGTATTCGCTGGTGGAGCCTGCACTTCATCCACAGTGTAGTCTTCCAGATCATGCATGGTGTCGATCTTCCGGAGAAATTCCTCCCTAGTCAACGTTCCGTCCAGATATTCCATTCGAGCCAGACGGGCGTTCTCGCTCCAGGCATCATATTCCATGTAGTCCACGCAAATCAGGTCCTGCCGGTTTTCGGGAAGGGCTATGGTGTAGCGCAGCATGCGGGCGTACATCCGGTCCCGCAGCCGTTTGCAGGCCAGCAAAGCCTCGTCCTGCTCTGCATCCAGGTTGCGCTTGAAGCGGGAACCTCTCTGCTTGCAGGGGAAACCGTCTGTCTCCCGGTCGCAGTAGTGGGTTTCCTTTCTGGTTTTGGGAATGAAGTAGAGCCAGCAGTAGTCACAACGGGCAATGCGCTGCTTGTCCTGCCGAAAGTACAGGGCAAGCTCCAGCCCCAGCAGAGCAAAGAGAGAATTGACGGCATAGACCTGCCCTTTGCTCGGCCCATCCGGAAGCAGGGCAGGATCACATAGGGACTGCAGTTCCGGATAGGTTCCAATCAGCTTCTGGAATCGTTCCTGCTGCGTGGCTCGCTCCATACCATCACAGGCAATCTCCAGTACATTGCGTAAGTACACCTGGGCCCGAACAGGCTCCTCCAAAATCTGAAGCAGCTGCTCTGCAGCCCGGAGGAGGAATGATGCACTGCCGTCATCCTCTTGCCGCAGGGATTGGTCCAGGAGTTGCCCCAAAACAAAGTACCCCACCGGATCAATCTCCTGGAGCATACTGGGCAGCAGAAGCGCCTCGGCAACAAAGTCTTCAAAGTCCTCCAGGGATACCTCAAAACGTGTTTCAAGGAAGGGGTGCTGCTCCCGCAGCTTTTGAATCTCCCGGCGGTAGGAGCGGTAGTCAATCTCGGAAGCAGCTATGAGATGCTCAGCGGGAGTTGCGCAAGGAAGTGTGGTTGTCCTGCCGTCTGCGTAGTGCAGGATCACAGACCAAAGATTTTTATCTTCTGCCTTCAGCAGCAATAGGGGAATTGCATCTGCCATCGGTCCGCCTCCTCTCAAGATCACTTCCTGATGTAAACTGCTCTTTTTTTATTTTACACTGAACTCAGCCCAAAGGGCAACCGCACCTTGAAAATGAAATACCCATCATCAGAGATGATACTCACCGGGGAAGTATCGCCATGACACTGTTAGGGAAAACAGGGGAGCGTACCAAGGGGAAGCAAACGCCGTGTAGGTTAAGAATGAAGCAGGCCCCCGGTTTTTTTTCACCGGGGGCCTGCTCCTATTTCCTGTTCGGTTTTCGTTTAATGGCCAGCAACCGAATGAAATCCTCAAACAATGAAGTGTCCACTGGCTCAAACATCAGCCATTTTCCATCGTGGTAAGTTGGCGTTTCATCATAAATGTTTTGAACTTCCGGAACGTAATGCTCTTTGTCGTTCTCGAATTTCAAGCGCTCATCCTTGCCCAAGATGACCATAAACCCGATGCAGTTTTCTCTGGCATAGAGCGCGCACAGGGTTTTGCCGCCCCGGCGGTATTTGTACTCATAGGTCCATGCCTTCCCACCGCTGCCCCACAGGCGCTCCATGTCATATTTCTCGTCAATCAGGGCGCATAGTTGCGTCCAGATTTCATATAAGGGTTTCCCCACTAAAGTTGTCATCTGCTCCGTGCTTGGCGCGATCTCAGGCATGACAGCCGCCTCCTCGATTTACTTCTTTTCCACCGGGATCCAGACCTCGCAGTAGTAGTCCCGATCCTGGGTTCCATCCTCAAACTTGCTGGCGTCGCTGTACAGCTCCACATTGATACCCGCAGCGATCTTGTAGTCAGGGTTCATGGGCAGCCACTGGGAAAAGATCTTCTGGTTTAGTCCCTGAAGCGCCTGAGGCATCTGACCAGTGCAGGGGAATACCGCCCAAGTATGAGCCGGAATGGTGCGGGTGGTGAAGCCGTCCGGGATCTCCTTGGCGGGATCGTAGTTGTCGGCGATGAGATATTCAAATTCATTTCCGCCCATACTCTCATCTAAGTTGATGCCGTACATGCCGCACACTGCCTTGCCGCCTCCTGTACCGAAGTGCTCCGCCCAGAACTGGGGAACCTGGACCACGGCATCCTCATACTTGAAGGTCTTTGCCCGGCAGAGCACCGTAAACGACTCTTTTTTCATAATCTTACAATCCATGTTTTGACCACCTTCCAATGTCACTTTGATCCGAAGCGGAGCAAAGGAACGGACCGCGCCTCCGCTTTTTCGCAGTGCGGCAGGTGTGAGGCCATGGAATCGGGCAAAGGCTTTGGTGAAGCTGTCCGGCGAGTCATAGCCGAACTCCAGCGCGATGTCGATGATTTTCTGGTCCGTCGTGAGGATCTCCAGCCCGGCGGCGGAGAGCCTGCGCTGGCGGATGTAGTCGCCCACCGTCATGCCGCACAACATAGCAAATCCCTTCTGAAAGTAGAAGGGGGACAAGGCCGCCTGATGTGCGATCTCCCGGATGGTCAGATCCTCCCGGAGATGTTCCTCGATATACTGGATCGCCTGATGAATGCTTGTTACCCAATCCATTGGTCACACCGTCCTTCTGGATTCAGCATATCGGAAAGGAACGGACTTTGCCCGATTTTCCGTGCTCATATTTGTCCGGCGGCGTTGTCACAGCACAGCTCTTAGGACCGATCTTCCGGAAAAACCTTATGCTTTTTTCCTCGTCAAGAAAACGCCGACCAGTGCCACAATCAGGGCGAAGGGCGCCAGACGGACAAAGCCCCATTCAAAGACGTGGATGGCCACGCCCATGACGGCAGTTTCCGGGGCACTGTAATCCCAGCCCAGGTAGGGACTGCTGACCACCAGCAAGACCGCAAACAATGCCACAATGATTCCACATACTATAATCAGCGACCAGTGCAGCGCAGCTCTTCTGTGTGCCTTTCTCCGGGCAAACTGCAAATTGATGATCTCCAACTTTTCCGAGAGGGCCTTGACCTCGTCCGCCTTCGCCTCCACCACCGTCTCTCCCAGCAGCGTGCTCACGGGTGTCTCCAGGGCCTCCGACAGGGCAATGAGCAGATCGGAGTCCGGGACGGACAATCCCTGCTCCCATTTTGAGATGGTCTGCCGCACTACATTCACCTTGACCGCCAGCTCCTGCTGGGAAAGCCCCTTAGATTTCCGGATGGCTTTGATGTTTTCATTGAGCATGTGGGCTCACTCCTTTCGGCCCCATTGTAGGGAAAACGGCCCGTTGCCGCAAGCAACGCAGAGTAACACGGCTTATTTCAGTAGTTCCCGCCGCAAATCGTCCAGATACAGCTTCTGCTGACGCTTTAGATAGCTGGGGACAAAGGGGCGCATCCACCAGTGCTTGGCGTTGACCGTCTCGGTGCAATGGAGCCGGGTGCCGCCCTCTGCCACCTCAAAGATCCCCTCCCAGGAGCCGGACATATTGCCGTTTTCCATGGTGAAGGCCCATCGGCATAGGGGCTGGCAGGCCGCGACGGTAAAGTCTGTGGCGTAGCCGCTTTTGGTGTGCTCCACGAAATGGATTTCGCTCAAGATTTCCACCTGGGCCAAATCGCTGCGCCAGGCGGTGCGGGAAAGGTCGGTCACCACCTGCCACACCCTCTCCACTGGGAAGGGAAAATATTCTGTCACCCTGGAAGTTGCCATACCAATGCTCCTTTCAAAACCACAATGCCTGCTCTCTCCGGAACACCGGGGTGTCCCCTTGGGCGTAGGGGTCATAGCGGTTCTCGTTACAGGTGTTCCACTCGTCAAACCACAGTTTAATTTTTCCGCTGCCGTGGTACTCCGGACCCCAGCTCTCGATGTAGACGGCGTCGGGGGCAAAGAGCTCCTCAATGCCTGTGTCCTGCTTGTCCAGCCACATGGAAAACCAGCGGCGGACCTGTGCTCCCCTCTGTTCTTGTATATCCATAGCTGCCTCAACTCCATGACACACATTTCACCGGCTGCCGGATGACGGTTTTCAGCTTTTCCGGCTTGCACCGCCGTACATCACTCAAATAGATCTCATGGTGGAACCGGCCCTGACTGAAATCCAACGCATAGCCCTGTTCCGTGGCGTACGCCTCCATGGCCGCCACAGTGGCGGGCTCGTCGTCATAGGGGCCCAGGTGCATACACTGGACGCACAGCCCTTCCTCCCAGGAGAAGAACTCCACCTTGGAGAAGTCTCGCTGCTTTTTCTCTTCGGCCTCCCAGACAGCCCAATCAAAGCCTTCTTCCGTTACAAAGTCCGGCAGGCGGATGAGGGAGATCCACCGAAAATCCGCCTTGCGGGTGTAGTCCACCCCCTGGACGCCCTCTTGCCACCATAGGCCCTCCAGGGGCGGCACCACATAGTCGAAGTAACCCACCAGCTGGTGCTTGCCCATCTTACTCATTTTGATGGTATAGGCCAAGGTATAGAGTAATTCCAGGGCCTGTTTGTAGGTACTGTCCTCCTCATTTGGATCGCCCTGCCCCCGCACGGCCAGAAAGTTCATGGCAGGTACCGTGACGATGCTCGGCGTCCTGGAGGGCAGATAAAATTCCTTGTACTCTTTCTTGTAGTCAAAGGCCATGTCAATTCCTCCTGTAACGATCGGCCAGCGTTTGGGTCAAAATGCTCAGTTGCTCACGTAATTCTGCCGGCTCCAGCAGCTCCGCCTTGTCTCCGAAGGTCAAAACCCAGGTGAGCACGCTGTCCCCATCGGGAAACCCGCCGGTGAAGCGCAGCTGTCCGTCCGGTTCCACGATGAAACAGTCCGCCCCGTATTCCTCCACCAGCCGCCAGCGGCAGGATGGCTCAAAGAGAACGGTGACCTGGTATTTTACCGGAAAGACCTGTTCTGGTTCCAGGTTGGGCAGGGGGGCGCAGCGAGGAGCAAAGGCTTCACCGCTGGTAAGCTCCGTCATACGGTTGAGCTTAAACAGGCGGAAATCCTCCCGCATTTGGCACCAGCCCCACACATACCAGGTGGACCAATGGAACACCAGATAATAGGGCTCCACGATGCGCACCGATTCCTCTTTGGGAGAGAAGTAGGTGAAACGGATGGTGCGGTGCTGCTCCATGGCCCCTTGGATTCGCTCGATTTTGGGCGGCAGACTGGTCTTGTACCAGGAAGCCAGGTCAATGAGCATATGTGCTCCACCGGGAACCAGTCCACCTGTCCCGGCGGACAGCTTTTCCATCAGCTGGGCGTAACGCCGGGTGCCACTGACGCTGTCCAAACTCCGCAGTCCCGCCAGAATGGCCTGCATTTCCGGGGCAGTGAGTACCGTGCGGTCCACCCGGTAGCCCTCCATGATGGAGATGCCGCCCCCAGAACCCTGAGTAGTAGCGATGGGGATGCCTGCCCGGCACAGGGACTCGATGTCACGCTGGATGGTCCGGCGGGACACCTCGAACTGCTCCGCCAGCTCCGGGGCGGTGACCTTCTCCCGCTGGAGTAGGATGGACAGGATACCGATAAGCCGCTCCATTTTCATGGGAACCACCGCCTTTCCTGATTCTGACTGCATTATAGCACAAGAACACGACAACTGTGTGTCATGTTTCTCAAAGAATTGCAGCGGCTCATATCGTATGGTATCATAGTCCCACTAAGACCGTCAGGCAGAGGATGGATCATGCCATGAAAATCAGAAAAGTGGAAACCGACAAAAAGAGATACTTGGATTTGCTGCTGCTGGCCGACGAGCAGGAGAACATGATCGACCGCTATCTGGAGCGGGGAACCATGTATGTGTTGGAGGACGACGGCGTCAAGGCCGAATGTGTGGTGACGGACGAGGGAGACGGCATCCTGGAGCTGAAAAACCTCGCCGTGGAGCCTGCCTTTCAGGGCAGGGGCTACGGAAAGAACATGGTGGACTTCCTTGTCCGTACTTACAAGGAGCAGTATACGGTGCTGCAGGTTGGCACCGGAGACAGTCCGTCCACCATCCCATTTTATGAATCCTGCGGCTTTCGTAGGCACCATCTGGTCAAGAACTTTTTTACTGACCACTACGACCACCCCATCTACGAGTGTGGGGTGCAGCTGGTAGACATGGTGTACCTGCAAAGGGAGCTGAGCCTGTAGGCGTATCAGTTTTAACAAGCTATAATCAAAGAATAGCGCCTTCCGGAATCTGCAGGTTTCGGAAGGCGCTTCTTCGGCTTATTTTGCAATTTGATACTTGATGCGATTGCCGTATTTTGCAGAGCGCAGCAACCCAAGTTTCTCAAACTTGAGTACAAAGTTGCGGATGGTCGCATAGGCCGCATTGCCAAAGTCCTTCTCCAACTGCTTGGTGGAGAACTGGCTCTCCCCATAAGCGGTGAGGACAAACTGCCACAGGGCTTGTTCCTTTTCCGTAACATCGCCCCGGGACAAAGCGTTCTGGAAGGTTTCTGTGGTGTTGGGATCGGGCAAAGCCGAGGCCAGCTTGTGGTACACATGTTCAATGAAATAGGTCAGGAAAGGCGTCACATCCATGACCCCGCTGATCTTCGCATTCTGCTCTGCCAACGTGTAGGCGTTGTAGTAACCCCGACGGCTCTTCTCCACATACTCAGACAGCGGGACAAACAGGGCGGAGGAATACCGCTGCTGCACCAGATACCACAGGTGTATCAGTCGGGCCATTCTGCCGTTGCCGTCAAACCAGGGATGCAGGTAGGCGATGTAGAAGTGGATGAGCGCCGCTTTCAGCAGGTCGTTCATGGCAGATTCCTGATGGATAAACTCCACCAGATTCCCCATATACTCCGGTAGCATCTGCCAGGGGAGGCCGATGTGCTCCACTTTGTCACCCACGATATACACGCTGTCATGGCGGTATTTATGGCCGGGCAGGAGCTGATCATCCTCCGGTAAAAATGCTCCAATGGTAAGCTCATAGAGCTGGTGGATGCTCTCCTCGCTGATCGTATGCTGAGGATCGCTGATAAACTCCAGGCCTTTCTTCATGCCGTAGATGCGGTTCTCACTCTCGCTTACGGGGGCGTAGCCGGACAAAATCCTGCGGACGCTGTCCCGGGAGGTGTCGATCTGCTCGATGGAGAAGGTGGAGAGAATTTCGTCCTCCATGGCCTTTCTGCCATAGACCTGGCTGCTGCTCTGGGGTGTCAGCAGCACCTTGGCCGCCGACAGCTGAACCTGGGCAACAGAATCCAGATAGACCAGATTCTTTCCATTGAAATCCTTTAGCGGCAGAGGCTTATAAAAACCGATGTCAAGCAGTGCCACAAATTCCTTCAGATCAGCCTGAGGGTATTTGTAGCCAAGTTTTTTCAGGTCGATGATGCTTTTGTCGGAGAGCATCTTGGCAAACAGTCCGGCATCCATTGTGTTCACCTCTGATATGACATAGTATCAATTAGTATCAGTATAACAAAGGATCTCCATCGTTGCAAGCGTCTATACAAGCATTGTGCCGCTGGATCATCTGTTGAGATTCAGCGGGCGGCTACTCGTCGTCATCCAAAATCATGCCGGCTGCCGCCGCCGGAACCCAGCTCCTCAAAGGTGCAGACGATCTCTTCAATTTGCTGAAAGCATTCGCTGTCTGCCAATGTGTCATCCTCCAGGATGGCCTTGATTTTAGCCAGGGCCTTGTAGCATTCCAACTCCACAATCTTTGTTACATCTGTATTTGTGAGTTCCGGAAAGGAGACCTGGATTTTTTCGTTTGCCAACACATGACAAAGGATTTCCTGATACAGTTCCATGCAACCACCGCCTTAGTACTTATAAGTTCTACAAATAACATTGTAATGAAAATTTGCGGTATCGTCAATAGTATCAATTAGTACTAAAGGCGGTGGGCGGTATGTTATTTCAACGACTGAGAGATTTGCGGGAGGACAGGGACCTACGGCAGGAGGATGTAGCAGAAATTTTAGGGATCACCCAGACGGTGTATTCCCGCTACGAGCGTGGATTTCAGACCATTCCTGTGATTCATCTTCTGAAATTGGCGGACTACTACAAGGTGTCTACCGATTATATTCTGGGACGAACCAACAACAGCAAGCCATACGATACAAAATGAAGCATCTGAAAGAATATGCAAGAAAACCGCCTGTCCAGGCGGTTTTCTTGTGTCAAGAGTAGGGGACGCTCCGGTTATCGCACCTGCTGCATCATCAAGCCGTGGTGATTGCAGTAGCAGTAGAGGTATCCTCTGCCCTGGAAGCGGAATCTGCATTCAGCATTGCCCTCCGGGTACAGCTTCACCATCTGAAACTTGTTGGATGTCACGTAGGCCAAAAAGGATATGTAGTGGGATTTGGTCATGGGGTGATGGACGGTGATGAACTGCTCGTCTTCCGCCTGTTCGATCTGGATTTCATGGTGTTCATCCAGCGGTTCAGCCTCCAAAGCCGGAAGGGACACACCGCAGCAGCTGATGACGGTATCTCCCATGGAGTGAATGACGTTGCCGCAGATGGGGCAGACATACAGTTTGGAGCGGAGCAGATTGGCGGACGTATTTTGGTTGATGACGGCATCGCCTTTCATCAGCTCCATGACGGAGACACCCGGGGCGGAGGAGAGAGGCTCGATGAGTGAGATGTCCGGCAGTCCTTTGGCAGTTTCCGATTTGAAAATGGTCTTGCTGTTAACGTCAATTTTATTTGCAAGCTCTGCTTGAGTCATCTTTTTCTGCTCGTGCGTGAGATATGAGCTTTGCAGAGAAGCCCTGCTGATAAAAATCTTGGCGTAGAAGTTGGATAGAGATATAATAGAAATAAACGGAAACAGGGGCTGAATTAGACAAATTTTGAGTGTATCAGAGATGGGATGTGTGAAATATTTATGGAGAAAATTTTTTACCAGAAGTTGTTTAGTGCTATTTGTGATGCAATCGATGTTGCAAAGTCAGTGGAAACGGAAAATCAGTCATATAATATCTTCGAGATTCTGAAGATTCAGGACAAAGAGGTGCTGATTTGTCGCTTGTTGGGAGATTTGCTGGATCCGAGCGGTAGGCATTGTTTAGGTGAAAAGCCGTTGGCCATTTTCCTCAGGCAAATAGGATATGACAGGGCATTTTCCAGTGAGGAACTTCGATCTGCTAGAGTTGTTTTGGAGGAAGTGATTGATGAAAATCGCAGAATTGATCTAGTCATATATGTTAAGAACTTTGTCCTCCCTATTGAGGTGAAAATTTGGGCGGGAGACCAAAAGAATCAGTTGCGTGATTATTATTTCCACTTTGAAAAAGAGAATCAAAGTCATATAGATAAAATTTGTTATTTAACTCCCGATGGACGAGAGCCATCTCCATATAGCTGCAATGGGCTGTCGCTGGATCAGATTCAGATACTGTCATTCCGAGATGATATCGCAGCATGGCTCGACGAAGTGTTGGGGGTGGTGGAAAATCAGCGAATCCGTACGACATTAGAAGAGTTTAGAGAGGTGATTAAAAGCATGTATAAAGAAAACCGTATTTTCAATGAGCTGATTGACATTCTGAAACTGGGGAAAGACGATGGATTTCTATCAAATGATGCGATAAAGGCCGTAGTTGCCATCCTAAGTGCAAATGAAAATGAGCAACTGTGGGAGAATATTAGAAGAGCGTACTTGCGACACGCATTGCGGTTTGATACCTCCGAATACGAGTTGGTAGACGATGACAGAAGAGTAAAGGACGGTCACAGTATATTTGTTGTGAAAAAACAGGGGAAAACAGTTGCTTGGATTTGTGTGGACACCAATTTGTACATAGTAGCTGAACGTATTAAAACTGAGAATCGGGGATGTTGGAGTGGTGATAACGACTACTATTGGAGATATCTATGTCCGAATGGCTTGAAAAAAACGTATGCACTAAAAAAAGCAAACCTTCAGATTTTGAACTATGATTCTATTGAATTAGGAGAATATCTTGATGAGATAGATCTATCTGGGGCAGTGGTCTGCTGAAGAGGGGGACTGTGGACTTGCTGTATCATCAATCCGTGGTGGTTTACAGCAGTGGTGATAGACAGAAAATACCTTCCATTGAAAATAACGGATTTTCAATGGAAGGTATTTTGTACCCTATGTTATTGATTCCACCGCCGCCGGTCCCACTCCTTTTTCAGAATGGCGTACTGCATGGTGTTTTCGTATTTGGGGGTGCCGTCGGGATGGTTCACGAAGGAGATGAATTCCAGGAACACGCCCTCCTGACGCATGCCCAGTTTTTCACACAGATGCTGGCTGGAAAGGTTGTAGTCCTCTGTGTAGGCGTAAATGCGCCTTGCATTCTTTTGGGAGAAGAGGTAGTCAAAGAAAGCGTATGCCGCCTCAAAGGCGTAGCCCTTGCCCTGGTAGGCCTCGTTGAGCATCCAGCAGGGGCTGAAGGTGTCCCGTGGGGCGTCCTGGTCTGCGTGGGGCTCGCCCGCCTCCGGGTAGGCGTCGATCTCCCCAATGACCTTGCCGCTGTCCTTCAGGGTAATGGCGAAGTAGTACTCCGTCTCGCCCAGGCGCTTTTTCACTTCTGCCTGCGCCTCATCCAGAGAGTGTAACTTCATGCTGGCGAAGCAGTTGACTGCAGGCGCTCTCAGATATTCATAGACATCCGCTGCATCGCTCTCTAAAAACGGGCGCAGAATCAGCCGTTTTGTCTCGATCACCATACTTTACTACCTCCATCAAATGAAACTGTGGTACGGTGGTACCTGTATCCACAGGCCGATGTTTTCACCAGTGCAATTCGCATTTTCCGGAAGTGTGCTGAAACTTCCAGTGCAGATAGTATCGGCTGGTTTCACCATCCAGATGAATCGACTGGGAGGGATTTTGCCTGTTGAGTTTCAAAAGCGGCTGCTTTTTCTGATCCAACAGAAGGACTTCCGCCTCGCCTTTGGCCAGTTGGACATCCAATGTAAATGTGTAAGTCCTGTTTTCGTAAAAGCGCCCCATATGCCTGACCCATCCGGTGCAGGCGTCCAGCTTCACCTTATCTCCGGTTTTCCCCGGCAGAAACATAAACAGGATCGCTTGGATACATTTCGTGGTCGCAATTGCGCCCCAATAGTAAGGCAAGCCCTTAAATTTCATGCGCCCGTCCTCCTGAATATCATATCTCTGCCTATTGTGCAGTTATTCTGAGCATATAATGCTGTAAAGTTAAAAAATCCGCCAAAATCATAAGATCTTGGCGGATTTTTGGTCCGAGTGGAGAGACTCGAACTCCCGACATCCTGCTCCCAAAGCAGGCGCGCTACCAACTGCGCTACACCCGGATATTTCAGCTTACGGGCTTATATTATAGCGGATTTCCTTGCCCTTGGCAAGAGTTTATGATATGATTTTCTCGACTTTCTTTGAATGGTACGAGGTGAAGCCAATGAGAATGCGGAAAAAGAAGAACTTGGACCGGCGCATGGAGAACTGTGCCGATTTGTGGATTAAAAATCCCGCTGCCCAGCGGGGCAAGTGGCGGGAGCTGATGCCCCAGGCCCAGGGGGTACGTCTGGAGCTGGGCTGCGGCAAGGGACGATTCACCGCCGAGACAGCGGCGGCCAACCCCCAGGACCTGTATGTGGCGGTGGAGCGGGTGCCCGACGCCATGGTCATTGCCATGGAGCGGTGCCGGGAGAAGGGGCTGCACAACGTCTTTTTTATTGACGGCGATGCCGCCTGCCTCAGCGATTACTTCGCCCCCGACGAGGTGGATCTGCTGTACATCAACTTCTGTGATCCCTGGCCCTCCGTGAAGCACTCCCGCCGCCGTCTCACCCACGAGAATTTCCTGCGTGGGTATCGCCAGGTGCTGCGGGACGGGGGCGAGATCCACTTCAAGTCGGACAACCGGGACCTGTTTGAGTGGTCCCTGTTCCAGTTCCCCAAGGCCGGGTTTGAGTTGTCTCAGGTCACCCGCAATCTCCATGAGCACGGCATTTGCGGTGTGATGACCGACTATGAGGAGAAGTTCCACAACCTGGGCACCCCCATCAACCGCTGTGTGGGCACCAAGGTGGCCCTGCCTGATATGCCGGTGGTGGATGCCCTGAGCCAGCGCCTTCCCCAGTTTGAGATTCGTCGGTGGGAGGAGGAGGACCTGCCCGCCGTTCTGGCCCTGATGGAGGGGAACGCCGCCTATTATGAGATTCAGAACCAGGGCCAGCCCACCATCCACAGCATCCGGGAGGATATGGCCACCCTGCCGCCCCGGTGCATCCAGGAGCAAAAGCATGATTTGGGCCTGTGGCAGGAGGGCAAGCTGGTGGGAATTTTGGACCTGGTGGAGGGCTATCCCCGGGAGCGTACCCTGTGGGTGGGCTTCTTTATGGTGGACGCCAGCCTGCACCGCCAGGGCGTGGGACGGGCTGTGGCCCAGGCCCTGCCCGGAGCAGCTGCCGACGCCGGAATGGACAGCATCCGCCTGGGCTGCCTGAAAGGCAACACCAAGGGCCACGACTTCTGGCTGGCCATGGGCTTCCAGGACCTGCGGGACGGCGAGGTCCGGGGAGGCAGCGCCGTTTGGATTATGGAACAGCTGGCCGAACACGAATAAAGCCAAGAACCCACATAGCAACGCAAGAAGGAACAATCATCTTGCATGGTCTAAAAGCCCTCGGCAGGGTTTTCCCGCCCGGGGGCGGGAAAATAAATCGAAATCCGTTTTTTCCGGGGACATGCGCATCGGAAAAAACACTTCTCAGCCCGCCAGTGTGGAATCGGGTCGTCCTTTGACCCGATTATGCATGCAGCGGGCTGCATCCCCTCGAAAAAATGCTGGCATTTTTGAGAAGCGTGTCGAATTGCTTCGACACGCAAACAAGGGCCTGTTGCAAAATAGGCCAGAACAACAAAACGAGAGGCTAACCTTTTTGGGGGTTGGCCTCTCGTTTCATTTGCTTTACAATTTGTTTGTGCAGACAAATTATAACAAGCAAGATCAGTGTACCGTATATGAGTGCCACGGTCAACTGGTATTTGCATTGAACTCACAAAAAATATTACCGGAGAACGCACCCGTCCG
>NZ_NFKO01000029.1:0-25552 GCF_002160435.1 Pseudoflavonifractor sp. An176
CCGGCCCCCACACCCGCCCCCACGCCGGAGGTGGTGACGGCGGTGGCTCAGGAGTACAGTCCGGACGGGGTGGCGCTGCCCTCCAATGTCAGTTATGAGTACTATGAGCTGGGGCTGGAGAAGACGGTGTGCCCGGTGACGGGGCCGGTGAGCTCCACCTTCGGATACCGCACCAATCCCATCACCAAGAAAAACGAGTTCCATCTGGCGCTGGACATTGCCGCCGACGAGGGCACGGAGATCAAGGCCTTTGCCGACGGGGTGGTGGAGTACATCGGCCAGAGCGACGACTTCGGGTTGTATTTTAAAATCACCCATAAAAACGGGGTGAGTTCTTTTTATGCCCATTGCAGCAAGCTGCTCATTCAGAAGGGGGATACCGTGACCTGCGGGCAGACGGTGGCCCTGGTGGGTGAGACGGGGATGGCTACGGGTCCTCACCTGCACCTTACCATAGAAAAGGATAAGATTCGACTGGACCCGGCCTATTATGTGGACCCGTCCTGAGGCCAAGTGGCGGGTGAGCGCCGGGTTCTGGCTGGTGCTGGGAGTGCTGTTCTACCTGGACGAGGGGGTGGGGCTGCTGCCCTGGGGGGTGCTGGCCTGTCTGGTCCATGAGCTGGGCCACCTGGGGGCGGCCAAATACTTTGGCGGGCGTTTGGAACAGGTGAGCCTCACGGCGGTGGGGGCGGAGATGACCATGCGGTATTCCCGCACCCTGTCCTATGGGGAGGACACGGTGGTGGCCCTGGCAGGCCCGGCGGCCAATCTGGTGCTGGGCGGGCTGGCATGGGCGGGACAGCTCTATGTGCTGGCCGCTCTCAGCGTGGGGGTGGGGGCGTTCAATCTCTTGCCCATCCGCCCCCTGGACGGCGCTCGCATTCTGCGCAATTACCTCTCGCCCCGGTTGGGGCCGGAGCGGGCGGACCGGTGGGAGACGGGGCTGTCTGCGCTGCTGGTGGGGGGACTGGTGGGAGTGGGGGCCATCGTCATGGGCGCATATGCCAACGTCACTTTGCTGCTCACCTCCACGTGGCTGTTCTGGGGGGTAGTGCGTCGGGAGACCCTGGGGTGGTGGCAGACAAAGAGAAGAAAAAAAGGGAAATAAAGACTTGCTTTCTCTCGGCCACTATGGTAAAATAACTCGGTCTTAAATAAGGGTGGTCCTCTGCGCATGACACGTTGACGCACGAACGCCTGAATACTAGGAGGAAATATCAATGGAACAGCTGAAGCAATTTAGCCAGAAGTATCTGAAGGCCGAGGCCCCCGTGGCCAACGTGGGTGACACCGTCCGCGTGCACATCCGCGTCAAGGAAGGCAACCGTGAGCGTATCCAGGTGTTCGAGGGTACCGTCATCGCCAAGAAGCACGGCGGCATCGAGGAGACCTTCACCGTGCGTCGTGTGTCTTACGGCGTGGGCGTGGAGAAGGTGTTCCCCCTGCACGCTCCCACCATCGAGAAGGTGGAGACCGTCCGTCACGGTAAGGTTCGCCGCGCCAAGCTGTACTACCTGCGCAACCGCGTCGGTAAGGCTGCTAAGGTCAAGGAAGATCTGTAATTGCACCAGTTTGCACGAGAAAAGGAGCGGAATTTCCGCTCCTTTTTTTGTATTCCCACTTTCCCATAGGACAAATCTTTAGTATAATAGATAGAAAATCTGCACTGGGAGAAACGCTCCCAGAGAAAGGGGAGCACAATGAACATCCAATGGTATCCCGGACATATGACCAAGACCCGCCGCCAGATGGAGGAGGACGTGAAGTTCGTGGACATGGTGGCGGAGGTGGTGGATGCCCGCATTCCCATCTCCAGCCGCAACCCGGACATTGACTCCATGGTGGGGGACCGCCCCCGCATGATCATCTTCAACCGGGCCGATCAGGCAGACCCCAAGGTCACCGCCCAGTGGATGGCCTGGTTTAAGCAGAAGGGCTATGCGGTGCTGGAGACCGATGCCAAGAGCGGCAAGGGGGTCAACCAGTTTTCCAACGTGGTCAAGCAGGCCCTGCGGGAGAAGATTGAGGCCTGGAGAGCCAAGGGGCAGGTGGGCCGCCCCGTGCGGGTGATGGTGGTGGGGGTGCCCAACGTGGGCAAATCCACCTTCATCAACAAGGTGGCCCGCCGCAAGTCTGCCAAGGCGGGGGACCGCCCCGGCGTCACCCGTGGCAAGCAGTGGGTGAACATCGACCAGGGCCTGGATCTGCTGGACACCCCCGGCATTCTCTGGCCCAAATTTGAGGACGAGACTACTGGCATGCATTTGGCCTTTACAGGCGCTGTGCGAGACGAGATTCTGGACGGTGAGGAGCTGGCCTGCGGCCTGATGGCCCTTTTGAGCGTCCATTATCCCGGCGTGTTGGAGGAGCGTTACAAGCTCAAAGACCTGGAGGGAAAGGCCGGTTGGGAGCTGCTGGAGATGGCCGCCCGCAAGCGTGGCATGCTGATTTCCGGCGGCGAGGTGGACACCGAGCGAATGTCTCGGGTGCTGCTGGATGAGTTCCGAGGTGGCAAGCTTGGACGCTTTACACTGGAACGGCCGGAGGATATCCATGAATAACGGGGAAGAGCGCATCGACCTTTACCAGTGGGATGCCCAGATTCGTGCCCAGGCGGGCATTGAGTACCTGGCCGGGGTGGATGAGGCGGGAGCCGGACCTCTGGCCGGGCGAGTGTACGCCGCAGCGGTGATTCTCCCCCAGGGGGCGGAACTGCCCTATCTCAACGACTCCAAGAAGGTGACGCCCCGGCGGCGGGACCTGCTCTTTGACCTCATTCGGGAGCAGGCGGTGAGCTACAGCGTGGCTTGGGCAGAGGCAGAGGAGATCGACCAGCTGGACATTCTCAACTGCCGGATGCTGGCCATGCAGCGGGCCATTGACGGCCTGGAGCCTGCCCCCCAGCTGGTGCTGGTGGACGGCAACCGGGATCACGGCAGCCGCTGCGCCATCACCGCTCCCCACCAGTTGGTGGTGAAGGGAGACGCCCACTCCGCCTCCATTGCCGCCGCCTCCATCCTGGCCAAGGTCAGCCGGGATCGATACATGGAGGAGATGGCCCAGGCATATCCCCAGTACGCCTTTGACAAGCACAAGGGGTACCCCACCAAGCTGCACTATGAGCTGCTGCGGGAGTATGGACCCTGTCCCATCCACCGCCGCAGCTTTTTGAAGAAGCTATGAGGGGCGGGGAACAGGCCCGCCTGCTGGGCAAGTGGGGAGAGATGCAGGTGGCCAACTACCTGCGCAAACAGGGGTACAACATCGTGGATGTCAACTACCGCTGTCGGCTGGGGGAGTTGGACCTGGTGGCCACAAACCGCAAGTACCTGGCCTTTGTGGAGGTGAAGCTGCGGCGCAACGACGATATCATGACCGCCCGGGAGTCGGTGACGCTCTCCAAGCAGCGCAAACTGCGGGCGGCGGCGCTGCTCTACCTGCAAGCCCATCCCACCCAGCTTCAGCCCCGGTTCGACGTGGCAGAAATCTATGCGCCTCAGGGGACTGCCACCCGTCATCCTCACATAAACTATCTGGAAAATGCTTTTTGAGGTGAGTGGGAATGAACCGAATTTCTGTGATGGATGGACACTGTGACACGGTGTACCGCTGCTGGGCCATGGGGGAGGAGCTGCCCTACAACACCGGGGCGCTGGAGCTGGGCTCTGCGCTGGACACCTTCGGGGCCTATGCCCAGGTGTTTGCCCTGTGGACGGCCCCGGGCTACGTGGGGGGCGGATGTCCCGAAGCAGCCTGCAAAAGCCAGCTGAACTATTTCCGCCATCAGATGGACTGCTACTCTCATCTGGTGACCCACTGCACCACCGCCTGTGAGGCCCGTCAGGCCAACAGGGAAGGGAAGTGCGCCGCATTCCTCTCGGTGGAGGGGGCGGAGCTGCTGGGGTGCAGCCTGGAGGGCCTGGAGTGGGCCGCCCGGCAGGGGGTGTGCGCCATTAACCCGACTTGGAATCATGAAAATGCCCTCAGCGGTTCCCACAGCGACCAGCCCCACCAGGGCCTCACCCCTCTGGGCCGGGAATTTGTGCGGCGGATGGGGGAGTTGGAGGTGTTGGTGGACGTGTCCCACCTGTCCGAGGCAGGATTCTGGGACGTGATGGACCTGTGCCAAGGGGGCGTGATTGCCAGCCACTCCAACGCCCGGGCGGTGTGTGACCACACAAGAAACTTGACGGATGAGCAGATAACTGCCATAATAGAGCATCAAGGTGTCATTGGACTAAATTTCTATGAGAACTTTGTAGGCGGCAGCCGGGACCTGGAGGCGGTACGTCATCACTTGGACCACATCCTGGCCCTGGGTGGGGCCAAATGTGTGGCCCTGGGGGGCGACTGGGACGGGGCGGAGCTCGTGGAACCCCTATCCCATATCACCCGGCTTTCCGGGCTCTATTCGTATCTACTGAGTTATGGATATGGGGAAGAGCTGCTGCACGATGTGTTTTATAATAACTTAATGAGGGTAGTGAGACAATCATGAATTATCTGAGCACGAGAAACAACAATTTGCGTATGACTGCGGCTCAGGCCATTGCCAAGGGACTGGCGCCGGACGGAGGCCTGATGACTCCCCAGGTGCTGCCCCGCCTGGCGGGAAATGCCCTGGAGTCCCTGAAGGATATGTCCTACCAGCAGCGGGCGGTGTATGTGCTGAACGGGTTTCTGGAGGGCTTCTCCAGTTCTGAGCTGACGGGGTATGCCCGGGCGGCCTACGGCGGTGGAAAGTTCTCTGACCCCGAGGTGGCTCCGGTGCGCCGTCTGGACGACAACACCTACTGCCTGGAGCTGTGGCACGGCCCCACCTGCGCCTTCAAGGATATGGCCCTGCAAATGCTGCCCCATCTCCTCTCCGCCTCTCTGCGGAAGAACGATGAGAAGAAGACGGTGTGCATTCTGGTGGCCACCTCTGGCGACACTGGAAAGGCTGCCCTGGAGGGCTTCAAGGATGTGAGCAAGACTCAGATCCTGGTGTTCTATCCCAAGGACGGCGTGTCCGACATTCAGCAGCTGCAAATGGTCACCCAGGAGGGCGGCAACGTGGGTGTGTGCGCCGTGGTGGGCAACTTCGACGACGCCCAGACCGGGGTCAAGAAGCTGTTTGCCGACGAGGAGCTGGCCCAGCAGCTGGCGGAACGGGGCTATTTCCTGTCCTCTGCCAACTCCATCAACTGGGGCCGTGTGCTGCCTCAGATCGTCTATTACATCTCCGCCTACAGCGATCTGCGCCGGGAGGGCGCCATTGAGAAGGGCCAGGAGATCAATGTCTGCGTGCCCACGGGAAATTTCGGCAATATTCTCGCTGCCTATTATGCCAAAATGATGGGGGTGCCCATTAAGACCCTCATCTGTGCCTCCAATGAGAACAACGTGCTCACCGATTTTCTCCGCACGGGTGTGTATGACCGCAATCGTCCCTTCCACAACACTCTGTCTCCCTCCATGGACATTCTCATCTCCAGCAACCTGGAGCGTCTGCTCTTTGAGCTGTCCGGCCGGGATGACAAGCAGGTGACCGAGTACATGGAGCAGTTGGCGGAGAAGGGCAGCTATGAGGTGAGCGTGCCCATCAAGACCAAGCTGCACCAGACCTTTGCCGCCGGGTACTGTGACGATGCCCAGACCATGGAGACCATCCGCCGCATGTGGGAGGAGCAGCACTACCTCATTGACCCCCACACCGCTGTGGCCTTTGACGTGCTGGAGCAGTACCGCAAGGAGAGCGGGGACGAGACCCCCACGGTGGTGGTGTCCACCGCCAGCCCCTTCAAGTTCTGCTCCAGCGTGCTGGACGCCCTGGGGGTGCAGGAGCACGCCGCTGGCACCGAGATTCTGGACCAGCTGTCCCAGCTCACCGGGGTGGAAGTGCCCCAGCCTCTGGCCCGACTGAAAAACAAACAGCCCCGGTTTGACACCGTCACCGAGAAGGAGCACATGGTGGATCAGGTGCTGGAGCACTTGCGCTGACCGGGGACAAGGAGGGAAGAAATGGCCCTTTATGCCATCGGAGACACCCATCTGTCTCTGGGCGCCGACAAGTCCATGGAGGTGTTCGGGGGCAGTTGGGAAGGCTATGTGGAGAAGCTGGAGGAAGGCTTTTCCTGCGTATCGGACGATGACACGGTGGTGCTGTGCGGGGACCTGTCCTGGGGCATGAGCCTGGAGGAGGCGAAAAAGGACCTGGAGTTTCTTAACTCCCGGCTGCCGGGGGAGAAGTGGATTTTGAAGGGAAACCACGACTATTGGTGGAACACCGCCTCCAAGATGAATGCCTTTTTTCAGGCAAACGGCCTGGAGCGCCTGCACATTCTCCACAACAACTGCGCCTTTTACGGGGATGTGGCCCTGTGCGGCACCCGGGGCTGGTTCTATGAGGAGCAGGCCAACGCCCCCTCGGGGAAGGTGTTTCGCCGGGAGGTGATGCGCCTGGAGACCTCGCTGAAGGCGGCGGGGGAGGCGGAGAAATACTGCTTTCTCCATTATCCGCCCCTGTACAAGGGGTACCAGTGCCCGGAGATTTTGCAGCTGCTGGAGCAGTACCAGGTGAAGCTGTGTTGCTACGGCCATCTCCACGGTCCCAGCCACCGTCTGGCGGTGGAGGGAGTGCAGGGAAGTGTGGCCTATCAGCTGGTGGCTGCAGACTACATCGGTTTCCGTCCGAAAAAAATTTTGGATTGACAAAAAAAACAGTGGAAATCTTCTGTACAATCTGATAGAATGGATTGGATTTATCAGAAAGAAAGCCCCAGCCTCAGGCGGGGCTAAGTTGGAGGAACGTATACATGAACATCAAGAGCAACGAGAAGAAAGAAAACAGCGCCATTGAGCTGGTCATCGAGGTCAGCGCTGCTGAGTTTGACGCCGCCATCAACAAGGTGTACAACAAGCAGAAGAAGAACATCATGGTCCCCGGCTTCCGCAAGGGCAAGGTGCCCCGCAAGATGGTGGAGAAGATGTACGGCGAGCAGGTGTTCTTTGAGGACGCTGTGGAGGAGGCCTATCCCGCTGCCTATGATGCCGCTCTGAAGGAGGCTGGCATTGTGCCCGTGGCCTACCCCAAGCTGGAGATCGTGGAGGTCAGCAAGGACGGCTTCACCTTCAAGGCTCTGGTCACCGTGCAGCCCGAGGCTTCCGTGAAGGAGTACAAGGGCCTGGTGGTTGCCAAGCCCGAGGTGAAGGTCACCGCCGCCGATGTCAAGGCTGAGATGAAGCCCTACATCGACCGTGCCTCCCGCCTGGTGAGCGTGGACCGCAAGGCCAAGAAGGGCGACGTGGCGGTCATCGACTTCGAGGGCTTCAAGGACGGCGTGGCCTTCGAGGGCGGCAAGGGCGAGAACTACTCCCTGGAGCTGGGCTCCGGCACCTTCGTCCCCGGCTTCGAGGAGCAGGTCATCGGCATGAAGGCCGGCGAGGAGAAGGACCTGGACATCACCTTCCCCGAGAACTACACCGCCGATCTGGCTGGCGCCGCCGTGGTCTTCAAGGTGAAGGTCAACGAGGTCAAGGAGCGTCAGGAGCCCGCCCTGGACGACGAGTTCGCCAAGGACGTGTCCGAGTTTGACACCCTGGACGAGTTCAAGAAGGACCTGAAGGAGAAGCTGAAGGCCCGCCGTCAGCAGCAGGCCGACCGTGACTACGAGACCGCCGTCATCGATGCCCTGCTGGAGAACTTGGTGTGCGACGTGCCCGAGGCCATGGTGGACTACCGCGCCGACAAGATGGTGGAGGAGCAGGCCATGCGCATGCAGCAGAACGGCCTGAACTTCCAGGACTACCTGAAGTACATGGGCCTGTCCATGGACGACGTGCGTGCCCAGGCTAAGACCGCCGCTGACCGCGCCGTACGCACCGCTCTGGCTCTGGATGCCGTGGCCAAGGCCGAGGGCATCCAGGTCACTCAGGAGGAGCTGGACGCCGAGGTCAAGCGCCTGGCCGAGCAGTTCAACGTCACCGAGGAGCAGGTCCGTGAGGTCACCAACGAGAGCGACATGAAGCAGGACCTGGGCTCCAAGAAGGCTCTGGAGCTGGTGAAGTCCTCTGCCAAGAAGCCCGCCAAGAAGAAGGAAGAGGCTCAGGCTGAGACCACCGAGGCTCAGGGCGAGTAATTTCATCCCGTAAAAAACCAGCAAGGGAGGAATATTCCTCCCTTGCTGCTGGGTATACTGGGACTGATTTCCAGTAACGAAGGAGAGGTTTCCATGAGTTTAGTTCCCTATGTTGTGGAGCAGACCAGCCGGGGAGAGCGTTCCTACGACATCTTCTCCCGTCTGCTCAACGACCGTATCATTTTCCTGGGTGAAGAGGTGAACGCCACCACATCCGCCCTGGTTGTGGCCCAGCTTCTGTACCTGGAGGCTCAGGACCCGGACAAGGACATTCAGTTCTACATCAATAGCCCCGGCGGCTCTGTCACCGACGGCATGGCCATCTATGACACCATGCAGTATATCAAGTGTGACGTGTCCACCATCTGCGTGGGTATGGCCGCCTCCATGGGCGCATTTCTGCTCTCTGCCGGTACCAAGGGCAAGCGTCTGGCTCTGCCCAATGCGGAGATCATGATTCACCAGCCCTCTGCCGGTACCCAGGGACAGATCACCGATATGGCCATCCACCTCAAGCGTCTGGAAGTCATCAAGAAGCGGATGAACCAGATCCTGGCCGACAACTGCGGCAAGAGCGTGGAGCAGGTCACCGCCGACTGTGAGCGTGACAATTTCATGACCGCCGAAGAAGCAGCGGCCTATGGCCTCATTGACAAGGTCATCTATAATCGTTGATGATGCAAAAGGGCGGAGACAAGCACTGTCTTCGCTCTTTGGCACGTCTGACGAAAGGAAGGTAATTCATGGCTCGAGATGAGTACAAAACCGTTCGCTGTTCCTTTTGCGGCAAGCATCAGGAGCAGGTCGAGCGTATCATTGCCGGACCCGGGGCATACATCTGCAACGAGTGTGTCCACCTCTGCCTGAGCATTCTGGACGAGGAAGAGCGCCCGGAGCTGGGCAGTCCGGAGATGCCCGACGTGATTCCCACCCCCCGAGAGATTCGGGATGTGCTGGATGAATATATTATCGGCCAGGAGCAGGCGAAAATCGCCCTGTCCGTGGCTGTGTACAACCACTATAAGCGGATTTATTTTGGTGGCGGGGACTCGGTGGAGCTGCAAAAGAGCAACATCCTCTTGGTGGGCCCCACCGGCTGCGGCAAGACTCTCTTTGCCCAGACTCTGGCCCGGGTGCTGAAGGTGCCCTTTGCCATTGCCGACGCCACCACCCTCACCGAGGCCGGTTATGTGGGTGACGACGTGGAGAACATTCTGCTGCGGCTGGTGCAGGCGGCAGATTACGATATTGAGCTGGCCCAGCGGGGCATCATCTATGTGGATGAGATCGACAAGATCGCCCGGAAGAGCGAGAACACCTCCATTACCCGGGATGTGTCTGGCGAGGGTGTGCAGCAGGCTCTGCTGAAAATTTTGGAGGGTACGGTGGCCAATGTCCCGCCCCAGGGTGGCCGCAAGCACCCCCACCAGGAGTTCTTGCAGATTGACACCAAGAACATCCTGTTCATCTGCGGTGGTGCCTTTGATGGTCTGGAGAAGATCATTGAGCAGCGCATGGACCAGAAGACCATGGGCTTTGGTGCACAGGTGCGCACCGCTGCCGAGCGCAGCGAGGAGGACATCTTCCGCAACGTGCAGCCCCATGACCTGCTGAAGTTCGGCATTATCCCCGAGCTGGTGGGCCGTCTTCCGGTGATCACCGGTCTGAAGGCTCTGGACGGCAAGCAGCTGGTGCAGATTCTCACTGAGCCTAAGAACGCTTTGGTCAAGCAGTACCAGAAGCTGCTGGAGTATGACAACGTGGAGCTGGAGTTCACCCCTGAGGCCCTGGAGGCAGCGGCCCAGAAGGCGGTGGAGCGGAAGATCGGTGCCCGTGGTCTGCGGGCGGTGCTGGAGGAAGTGATGACTCCCATCATGTACGATGTGCCCTCGGACGACTCCATCGCCAAGGTCATCATCACCCCCGAAGCCATCCGGGGAGAGCAGCCCCCTGAGGTGGTGCGGGAGGAAGGCCGTCCCGCCAGACCCAGACTGGGCGCTGCATCTCTGCGGGCGGAGCCGGGCGGACAGGCGGCCCGGAAGGGAAACGCATCCTAACCAAATTTTGATAGGGGCGGGCCTCGTGCTCGCCCCTTTGCTTATATCGCCTCCTTTTGGGAGGTGGAAAGGAGGAATACAACCATGAGTGAGACCATACATGAGCGGGAAATTGTGGCCATGCCTGCCCTGGCCCTGCGGGCTATTACGGTATTTCCCCATCTGCTGCTTCATTTCGATGTGGGTCGGGAGTTCTCCATCCGGGCCCTGGAACAGGCCATGACCGGGAACCGGGAGATTTTCCTGGTGACCCAGAAGGACCTGGCCGCCGAGAACCCCGCCCAGGAGCACCTGTATCAGGTGGGGACTGTGGCCACCATCAAGCAGATTCTCCGTCTGCCCGACAACAATGTGCGGGTAATGGTGGAGGGCAAGCAGCGGGGCAAAATGCTGCAGCTGCTCACCACTGAGCCCTACCTTACCGCTGAGCTGGAGCTGCTGGAGGAGGAGCCCACTGCCCGGGAGAACACCCCTCGCACCGAGGCCCTGATTCGCCAGATCTATTCCATGGTGGAGCGATACACCGAGCTGTCCGACCGGGTGTCCCCGGAGCTGTATTTGAAGCTGCTGGCCAGCGACGACCCGGTGTACATAGCCGACTACACCGCCCAGAACCTGCCCCTGCGCTTTGAGGACAAGCAACTCATTCTGGAGGAACTGCGCCCTGCCAAGCGGCTGGAGAAGCTGGTGCGCATCCTGGCCCGGGAAGTGGAGATCCGCCAGGTGGAGAGCGAGCTGGAGGGCAAGGTCCAGGAGCAGATGGCGGAAAACCAGCGGGACTACTACATGCGAGAGCAGCTGAAGGTGCTCCAGCGAGAACTGGGCGACCGGGGCGACGGCGACGAGATCGCCGAGTACCGGGAGCGTGTTGCCAAGGCCAAGCTGCCCGACGAAGTGCGGGAAAAGCTGCTCAAAGAGATCAAGCATTTGGAGAAGCAGCCCTACGGCTCCGCCGAGGCCTCGGTGCTCCGGGGCTATCTGGACACCTGCCTGGAGCTGCCCTGGACGGTGAAAACCCGTGAGCGGGCCAACGTGGCTGCCGTGTCCAAAGTGCTGGAAGCCGACCACTACGGCATGGAAAAGGTGAAAGAGCGTATTTTGGAGTTTGTGGCCGTCAAGCAGCTGTCCCCCAATCTGAAGGGCCAGGTGCTGTGCCTGGTGGGCCCGCCCGGTGTGGGTAAGACCTCCATTGCCATGAGCGTGGCCCGGGCCATGAACCGGAAGCTGGCCCGCATCTCCCTGGGCGGCGTCCACGACGAGGCGGAAATTCGAGGCCACCGCAAGACCTACGTGGGGGCCATGCCCGGACGCATCATCGCCGGCATCCGTCAGGCGGGGAGCGTCAACCCGGTGCTGGTGCTGGACGAGCTGGACAAGGTGGGCAGCGACCACCGGGGTGACCCCAGCGCCGCTCTGCTGGAGGTGCTGGACGTGCACCAGAACGCCACCTTCCGGGACCACTACCTGGAGATGCCCTTTGACCTGTCCGAGGTGCTGTTTATCGCCACCGCTAACACCACCGATACCATCCCCCGGCCCCTGCTGGACCGCATGGAAATCATTGAACTGGGCAGCTATACCGACGAGGAGAAGGTGCAGATTGCCAAGCGCCACCTGTGGCCCAAGGAGCTCAAGGCCCACGGCCTCACCCGTACCCAGGTGAAGCTCAACGACCAGGCCCTGCACCAGATTATCTCCGGCTATACCCGGGAGTCCGGGGTGCGCCGTCTGGAGCGGCTGCTGGACAAGCTGTGCCGGAAGTCCGCCATGAAGCTGGTGCGGGAGGAGTGCAAGAGCGTGCACATCACCCCGGACAACCTGTCCGACTTCCTAGGCACCCGGCGCTACGCCAAGGACAAGGCGGCGGGCCAGCCCCAGGTGGGGGTGGTCAACGGCCTGGCCTGGACCTCTGTGGGCGGCGAAATCCTGGAGGTGGAGGTCAACGTGGTGGAGGGCACCGGAAAGGTGGAGCTTACCGGAAACCTGGGCGACGTGATGAAGGAGTCCGCCCGGGCCGCCCTGTCCTTCATCCGCAGCCGGGTCAGCCAGCTGGGGCTGCCTGGCACCTTCTATAAGGACAAGGACATCCACGTCCACTTCCCCGAGGGCGCTGTGCCCAAGGACGGACCCTCGGCAGGCATTGCCATCACCACCGCCATGGTGTCCGCCCTCACCGGGACCCCGGTGCGGGGTGACGTGGCCATGACCGGGGAGATCACCCTTCGGGGCCGGGTGCTGGCCATCGGCGGTCTGAAGGAGAAGACCATGGCCGCTCTGCGCAATGGCATGAGTACCGTGATTCTCCCCGAGGACAATGTGAAGGACCTGGAGGAGATTGACCCTCTGGTACGGGAGAGCTTGAAGTTTATTCCCGTATCCCAGGCCGACCAGGTGCTGGCCTGTGCGCTGGTCTCTGACGGCCAGCCCCCCAAAGGAAATGACACCCTTCTGCCCCCGGAGGCAAAGGCTCCTGGGACGGCAGTAAATCTGTGCCAGTGAGGTGAGAGACATGAAGGTGAATTTGAATCAGGCGGAGTTCGTCCGTTCGGCAGCCAAGCCTGCTGACTTTCCCCGGGACGCTCTGCCCCAGGTGGTGTTTGCCGGGCGGTCCAACGTGGGCAAGTCCTCGGTGATCAACCGTCTGCTCAACCGCAAGAACTTTGCCCGGGTGGGCTCCGCTCCCGGCAAGACCACCCACATCAACTACTTCCTCATTGACAAACAGCTCTACCTGGTGGACCTGCCCGGCTACGGCTACGCCAAGGTGTCCATGGCCGAGCGGGCCCGGTGGGCGAAGCTCATTGAGGGCTGGTTTGCCGATACCTCTCTGATGACCCTGGGCATTCTCATTGTGGATGCCCGCCACAAGCCTACGGCGGACGACAAGGTGATGAGCGACTTCTTCCTCACCACCGACAAGCCCTATGTGGTGGTGGCCAACAAGCTGGACAAGCTGAAAAAGAGCGAGGTGGAGGGAAACCTCCAGCGGGTGCGGGACACCCTGGAGCTGCCCGACGCCGTCCCCGTCATTCCTTTCTCCGCGGAGAAGGGGGACGGCAAGCAGGCCCTGTTGGAGCTGATCTTCAACCATATGGAGGGCTGAGAGATGAAGTACGTGCGGTTTCTCAGCCAGAGCGGCCCCCAGTGGGGCGTGGTGGAGGGAGAGCAGGTGAAGACCCTCACTTGCGCCCCCTATGAGGGCGTGGAGTACGACGGAGGCAGCGTCAAGCTGGCAGACTGCTCTCTGTTGGCTCCCTGTACTCCCACTAAGATCGTGTGCGTAGGTAAGAACTACGCCGAGCACGCCCGGGAGATGGGGGCCGAGCCCCCGGGATTCCCCGTCCTCTTTATGAAGGGCCTCAACGCCCTCAATAGCCCCGGCGGGGAGATCGAGCCGCCGGAGTTTGTCCAACGCCTGGACTACGAGGGGGAGCTGGCGGTGGTCATCCGCCGCCGGGCCTCCAAAATCCGTGCAGAGGACTATGCCCAGTATGTTCTGGGGTACACCTGCCTCAACGACGTCACCGCCCGGGATGTGCAGAAGCACGACGGCCAGTGGACCCGTGGAAAGTCCATGGATGGATTCTGTCCGGTGGGCCCCTGGGTGGTGGACGAGGTGGACCCCGACCGCCTGGAGGTTACCACCCGTCTTAATGGCAGCGTGGTCCAGCAGGGGAACACCCGGGATTTTATCACCACCGTGCCAAAGCTGCTGGAGTTTATCACCGCTTCCATGACTCTGGAGCCGGGTGACGTGGTGGCCACCGGTACCCCCGCTGGCATTGGCCCCATGCAGTCCGGGGATGTGGTGGAGGTGGAGATCTCCCACATCGGCGTGCTGCGCAACCAAGTAAAATAACCCTAAGAGGTGCTGTGAGCCACAGGCTTGCAGCGCCTCTTTTTTGTAAACAGAGCGTATTTTTCTTGGAAAATATTTTCCCCCCGCTTGCATTGCATTGGGAAAAGGGGTATACTAACTTTGTGATATTATACACATTAGGGAGGTGGAATCGTGTATCAGATTGGTGATAAGGTGGTACATCCTATGCATGGGGCGGGAGTCATTGACTCCATTGTGCGCAAGAAGGTAGCTGGGAAGGTTCAGGACTACTATTTGCTCAAACTATCGACGGGAAGCATGATGGTCATGATTCCCACAGAACACAGCGACGAGATCGGCGTCCGCCCCGTGGTGTCCGGTCAGGAGGCCACCCATATTCTCTCGGAGATGGAGGACATTCAGGTGGACATGACGTCCAACTGGAACCAACGTTACCGGGAGAATATGCTGCGCATCAAAAGCGGAAATTTGCTGGATGTAGCCAAGGTGGTCAAGGGGCTGATGTACCGGGAGACCCAGAAGGGGCTGTCCACCGGGGAGCGGAAGATGCTCCACTCAGCCAAGCAGATTTTGATTTCTGAGCTGGTGTTGGCCCAGAGCATGCCCTATGAGGCCGTAGAGGAGCAGGTCAACAAGGTTCTGCACCAATAAAAAAGGAGCCGAAGGGCTTCTCAAACATGCCAGCATGTTTGAGAGAAGATGCAGTCCACTGCGCGCATCCTTGGGTCAGAGGACGACCCAAGGACACACTGGTGGACTGAGCGGTGTTTTTCCCGATGCGCATGTCCCCGGGAAAAACTGATTATGATTTTTTCCCCGCCGAGAGGCGGGAAAACTCTGCCGAGGGCTTTTCAGAGCAGAATGGTCAGCACTGTTTTCATAGACGTGAGGTTTGTGATGCTCTGAGGAGTTCCCCGGCGTTTTTCAACTCTGGAGGAGAAACTATGTCATTGTTTGGACGGAAACGAAAGGGGCCCCAGGCCCCTGGCTGTGCCATGGTTGTGGTGGCGGCGGGCTCGTCTCAGCGCATGGGACAGGATAAGATGTTCCTGGAACTGGACGGTCGGCCGGTGCTGGCCCACACCCTGGTGGCCCTGGAGGCCAGTGACCGGGTGGAGGAGATCGTGGTGGTTACCCGGGAGGATCTGGTGGGCCCTGTGGCGGCCCTGGCCCGGGAAATGGCACTCACAAAAGTGACGAAAGTGGTACGGGGCGGCGCCACCCGGGTGGAGTCTGCCCAACTGGGGGTGGGCGAGGTGTCCCCTCAGGCCAAGCTCATTGGTATCCACGACGGGGCTCGGCCCTTTGTGAGTTCCCAGGTGATGGAGCGTGTAGTGGACAAGGCCGCCCAGACCGGGGCCGCAGCCCCTGCCATACCCGTGCAGGACACTATTAAGGTGGCGGTGAACGGTGTAGTGGACCACACCCCAGACCGGGCTACCCTCTTTGCTGTGCAGACGCCCCAGATGTTCGATGGTGATCTGATTCGGGGGGCTCTGACCAAGGCGATGCAGGACAACGCCCCCCTCACAGACGACTGCTCGGCGGTGGAGCGGCTGGGCATGCCGGTATCCCTGGTGGAAGGGGACCGGAGCAACATCAAATTGACCACCCCGGCAGACCTGGCGGTGGCCCGAGTGATTTTGGAGGGATGGAACCAATGATGCGAGTGGGACATGGTTATGACGTGCACCGCCTGGTGGAGGGGCGCAAGCTCATCTTAGGGGGCGTGGAAATCCCCTGGGAAAAGGGACTGTTGGGCCACTCGGATGCGGACGTACTGGTACATGCGGTGATGGACGCCCTGCTGGGGGCTGCCGGGCTGTGGGACATCGGCCACGCCTTCCCGGACAACGACCCCGCCTATGCGGGCATTGACAGCATGGTGCTGCTGGCCCGGGTCCGGGATATGCTCACCGAGAAGGGGTACACCGTGGGCAACGTGGACGCCACCATCCTGGCCCAGCGGCCCAAGCTGGCCAGCCACATCCCCCAGATGCGGCGCAACATCGCCCAGGTGCTGGGGGTCGAGGAGGACTGCGTCAACGTCAAGGCCACCACCGAGGAGGGGCTGGGCTTCACCGGCTCCGGGGAGGGCATGGCCGCCCACGCCGTGGCACTTCTGGTTCGATAAGTGAAAACACCCACGGACGCTCTTGTGCATAGGATGTGCAAGAGCGTCCGTATCTTTTTTTGGGAGCGGACCATCTGACGGAAGGGAAATGATACCCAATGGTATATGATCTGATTGTATGCCGCTCCCTGACCTATGCCCAGCGTGGGGTGCGGCTGCTGGAGCGGGCCGGCATTTCTGCCTATCTGGTGCGAGCGCCCCGGCTCATTGCCCAGGCGGGGTGCGCATACTGCATCAAAGTGTCTCAGCGGTGGCTGGAGCGGGCGGTGGAGCTGATGCGGGAGGCAAAGCTTGTCCCCCGTGGTATCTATCAGCAGCTGGAGGACGGGAGCTATGAGGAGGTATCGGTATGATCTACTTGGATAGCGCAGCCACCACCATGGAGAAGCCCGCCTCGGTGCCCTCTGCCACCGCATGGGCCATGACACATATGGCCAGCCCTGGCCGAGGCGGACATGGGGCGGGGATGCGGGCAGCGGATACCCTCTACGCGCTGCGGGAGACGGCGGCCCAGCTCTTCGATGTACCCAATCCAGAGCAGGTGGTGCTCACCTACAACGCCACCCATGCGCTGAATTTAGCCATCCACGCCCTGGTGCGCCCTGGGCACACCGTGCTCATCTCCGGCTATGAGCACAACGCTGTCACCCGCCCTCTGTGTGCCCGGGGGGACCTGACCATCCGGGTGGCCCAAGCCCCAGTGTTTGACCAGGCGGGGATGCTGGCCGCCTTTGAGGAGGGGTTGCGGCGCGGGGTGGATGTGGTGGTCTGCACCCATGTCTCCAACGTCTTCGGCTTTATTATGCCCATAGGCGAGCTGGCCCGGATGTGCCGGGAGCGTGGAGTGCCCCTCATTGTGGACGCCTCCCAGTCCGCCGGGTGTCTGCCTGTGCGCCTGTCAGAGTGGGGGGCGGCCTACGTGGCCATGCCGGGGCACAAGGGGCTGTACGGGCCCCAGGGCACCGGGCTGTTGCTGTGCGGAGAGGAGCAGCCTGCCCCGCTGCTGTACGGGGGTACGGGCAGCGAGTCCCAAAACCAGACCATGCCGGACGTTCTCCCCGACCGCCTGGAGGCGGGTACCCAGAACGTCTCTGGGGCGGCGGGATTGTTGGCTGGACTGCGCTTTGTCCGGTGCAAGGGCGTGGACCGCATCGGTGCCTATGAGGAATGTCTGAGCGGCCAGCTGATGGACGGTTTGGAGCAAGTGCCTGGGGTGCGAGTATTCCGAGGCCCTAAGGGAACCCAGACGGGGGTGTGCTCCATCACCGTGGAGGGGATGGACTGCGAAGAGGTGGGAAGCTGGCTGGCCCGCCGGGGTATCGCCGTGCGGGCGGGGCTGCACTGCGCCCCGCTGGCCCACAAGACGGCGGGCACCCTGGACACTGGGACGGTGCGCCTGAGCTGCTCGGCGTTCAACACCTCCCTGCAGGTGCGCCGGGCCGCCTGTGCCATTGCCCATCTGGCCCGGTGTCAGGGCAAGGGCAGGTGAGGGGTTCCCCTTCGCCCTTGCGGGAACCGCTTTTGTGTGCTAAAATGTCACAAGAGAATTGACAAAGGAAAGGACGGTGCAGGGGGTATGTATCAGCCCTTGGCAGATCGCATTCGGCCACAGACCTTGGACCACGTGGTGGGACAGCGACATATCTTGGGGGAGAACGGCCTGCTGCGCCGGATTGTGGACAGCGGCCACATCCCCAACATGGTGTTCTACGGCCCCTCGGGGACAGGAAAAACTACCGTGGCGGACATCATCGCCAAGCGGTCCGGGCGCACCCTGCGCCGCCTCAACGCCACCACCGCCTCCCTGGCCGATGTGCGGGAGGTGATGGACCAGGTGGGGACGCTGCTGGCCCCCAACGGGGTGCTGCTCTATTTGGACGAGATTCAGTACTTCAATAAAAAGCAGCAGCAGACCCTTCTGGACTATATCGAGACGGGAAAGATCACCCTTATTGCCTCTACCACGGAAAACCCCTATTTCACCATCTTCAACGCCATCCTGTCCCGGTCCACCGTCTTTGAGTTCAAGGCCCTCACCCCGGAGGACCTGCTCCCGGCGGTGGAGCGGGCGGTGAAGCTCATGGACGAGGAGCTAGGCGGAGAGAGCTGCTGGGAGGACGGGGTGAAGGAGTACCTGGCCCAGGCCAGCGGGGGAGACGTGCGCAAGGCCCTCAACGGGGTGGAGGTGCTCATGAATGCCGCCGCTACCCCGGACGGGGTGCGGACCATCACCATGGCAGATGCCAAACTGGTGGCCCAGCGCTCCTCCATGCGCTATGACCGGGACGGAGACCAGCACTACGACATTCTGTCCGCCCTGCAAAAGTCCATCCGGGGCTCGGACCCCGATGCGGCGGTGCACTATCTGGCCCGGCTGCTGGAGGCGGGGGACCTGCTGTCCGCCTGTCGGCGGCTGATGGTCATTGCCTGCGAGGATGTGGGACTGGCCTATCCCCAGGTCATCCCCATTGTCAAGGCCTGCGTAGATGCGGCCACCATGCTGGGGCTGCCGGAGGCCCGGCTAGCCCTGGCGGATGCCGCCATCCTCATGGCCACCGCCCCCAAGTCCAACTCGGGCCATGACGCCATCAATGCCGCCATGGCGGATGTGCGGGCGGGCAAGACCGGGGACTTCCCCCGACACCTGCAAAATGTCCACGCCGACGGCACAGGCTTTGAGCGGAAGCAGGGGTATCTCTACCCCCACGACTTCCCCAACCACTGGGTGAAGCAGCAGTATCTGCCCGACGCTCTGGTGGGGCGGGTGTACTATGAGTACGGCCCCAATAAGACCGAGCAGGCCGCTAAGGCCTACTGGGACAAGATCAAACACCAATGAGAGGAGGGGCATCCCATGCCCATGGATATACAGGTCGGCGACGTGCTGGAGATGAAGAAGCAACACCCCTGTGGCTGCAAGGACTGGCAGGTGCTGCGGGTGGGAATGGACTTTAAGCTGCGCTGTCTGGGCTGCCAGCGGGAGATGATGATTCCCCGGGCCAAGGCAGAGAAGGCCATCAAGCGGGTGAAACGAGAGGAGGGACAGGCATGAAAGAGTTTTGGAGCCGCCGCATTGTGGATGCGGTGCCCTATGTACCGGGGGAGCAGCCCAAGGGCCAGACCTTTGTGAAGCTCAACACCAATGAGTGCCCCTACCCGCCCTCTCCCAAGGTGGTGGAGGCCATCACCCGAGCAGCGGGGGAGACGCTGCGCCTCTACCCGGACCCGGAGTGCCTGGAGCTGCGCTGTGCTATTGCCCGGCGGGAGGGGCTCAGCCCGGACCAGGTGTTTTGCTCCAACGGTTCCGATGAGGTGCTAGCCTTTGCTTTCCAGGCCTTTTTTGACCCGGACAAAGAGATCGTCTTTCCCCAGATCACCTACAGCTTTTATCCCGTGTACACCAACTACTTTGGCCTCACTTGCCGCCAAGTGCCCATGAACCCGGACTTCTCCACCCCGGTGGAGGAGCTGATGGGGAAAAACGGCGGCGTGGTGCTGTGTAATCCCAACGCCCCCACCGGACAGGGCGTGTCCCGGGAGGTGGTGGAGAAGCTGCTGCGTGCCAACCCGGACGTGGTGGTCATCGTGGACGAGGCCTACGTGGACTTCGGCGGGGAGAGCTCGGTGGGGCTCATTGACCGCTATCCCAACCTGCTGGTCATCCAGACCGCCTCCAAGTCCCGAGCCCTGGCTGGGCTGCGGGTGGGCTGGGCCATGGGAAACCCGAACCTCATCCAGGGCCTGTGCTGCGTCCGAGACTCCATCAACTCCTACACCGTGGACCGACTGGCCCAGGCGGGGGCGGCGGCTGCCGTGGAGGACGAGGACTACTTTACACAGACCTGTCAAAAGGTAATGGCCACCCGGGAGCGCACCGCCCAACGGCTGCTGGAGATGGGGTATACGGTACTGCCCTCTCAGGCCAACTTCCTCTTTGTCTCCCATCCGGACAAGTCCGGGAAGGCCCTGTTGGACGGCCTGCGGGAGCGTGGGGTGCTGGTACGGTGGTGGTCCAACCCGGCTATTTCCAACTGGCTGCGCATTTCCATTGGCACCGATGCCGAGATGGACACCCTGCTGGGAGCCCTGCAAGAACTGTAACTACGAAACATGCCCGTGAGCCTGGGTGATTCCCACGCTCACGGGCATGTTCATGTTTTGTGAATTATTTCTTCCGACGGCGGAGCACCCATAAAGCTACCAAAAGGACAACGATGAGGAATGCCCCTGCCACCAAGAGTGGGACAAAATCCACCAGTGTGGGGCCCTGGCTGGTAGAGCCGTTGGGCATACCCGAGCTGTCCGTCTGGGTGGAGGTTTGATTGGTCTTGGCATAGGAAAGGACCGCTTCATAGTCATAGAAGGGGTGCAGAGATTCACCTTGGAACCTGGCCTGATGGACATAGGAGTCAGTGACTTCCGCCTCGGAAGGTCCATAGTCTCCCATGGGATACCAGTAGGAGGCGATGTCGTCTTCAAACAGCAACAGCATAGGCATACGAATGCCGGGTAGTCCACCCACCAAAACCGCATCTTCCGTGGTGATTCCCGCCTGTTCCAGTTGGGAGATTTGGGTGGAATATGGGGTGAAATCGGTGTACATGGCCACTTCACTCACGGTCCATAGGCCTTCTTTTTCCTGAACAGAAGTCTGTTCCGCAGGGGTCATGAGATGCGCAGTTTCTGGATTGAGTGGTAGTCCTTTGGCCAGTGTTACCGTGGCGTACAGAGAGCCCACCTGCATGGGAATGACCCAGACGGAGACGCATTGCTCCAGATGAGCTTGAATATCGGCTTGCTGCACCAAAGACAGGTTCTCCAACTCGGTGTCAATGTAGACGGGAATGGCAGTGGAAAAATCTACGGACGTAGGGATTGCATCTTCCTCACTCTCCGGAGTGGAAAGGGTGGGCAACGTGTTCTCATACGCCACGGTGAGATGGGAGAGAATCTCTTGCTCCAGTTGGGACGGATCTGGGCAGACTTGGGAAAAGTCTGAGGGGGGTGAGGTGGCCGCAGCGGGGGCGTGAATGGGGAGTGCGGCGGCCAGAATACAAAGGGATACCAGGCATACCAACCATTTTCGTACCATACGTCAAAACCTCCTTTCTATTATGTGGCACTTTAGCAAGACATCCATGTGTGTGAGTAGTATCCAGTTCCTGATTGAATGGATGTTCCATTGAGTAGTGCGACATAGGAGTAGCTTCTCGTTACACAATTTTCCCAAGGGTCGATTAAGGTCAAATTGTCACCTGTGACACCACACAGCACCAACACGTGTCCACCGCCAGAGTTCCACTGCATGCGCATGATGAGGGGGATTTCGTCTACATTGATTTCATCATCCAATCATTTGAGCACATGCAGCCCAACACCAATTCGACTTTACTTGCTTGTATCGAGTTACATTCAATTGTGCAGCGCGGGCGGTCAGGGAGAGAGAAAATAGGAGAAAAAGAGAAATAAAACAGAGACGGAACGTTTTTTGCAGTTCACTCACTTCCTTTCGGTTATATTGTATAAAATTTTTTGGTGGCGTCAACCATTATTTTCAAAAATAACCAATATCATGGAGGGGAAGATCCTGGTCATGACGCCATAAGAACTCCACCCTTTGACCTTTTTTGAAGGGGAGATGGGGATATAATCATAGGGCGTCAGACAAAGGGGGAGATGCCGGTGACCGTGGTGTATGTGGACCTGCTGTGGCTGCTCAACTTCGTGGCCAACCACCTGCTGTTGTTGGGGGCGGGGCGATTGGCTGGGGCGGGCCTGCGCCGATGGCGCATCGCCCTGGGGGCGGCCTTGGGGGCACTGTATGCGGTGGCCCTCTTTCTCCCCGGTATGGGGTGGCTGTCCACGCTGCCCTGCAAGCTGGCGGTGGCGGTGGTGATGGTGCTATGTGCCTACGGGGGAGAGGTGCGGCTGTGGCGGGTGCTGGGTCTGTTCTTCGCCGCCTCTGCGGCACTGGCCGGGGCGGTGCTGGGATTTGAGTGGCTGGGGAATACCACCCTGACCCTGCAATCTGGAGTGCTGTACACGCAGATGGACCTGAGACTGTTGCTGGTGGTCTTTCTGGCGTGTTATTTCGTGTTCTCTCTGCTGCTGCGGCGGCTGGGTGCCCACACAGGGGCAGAGCTGGTACATATGGAGCTGACATTTTCCCAGCGGGTGGTGTCCATGACCGCCCTCCATGATACGGGGTTGAGTCTTTCTGACCCGGTAACCAACCGCCCGGTGGTGGTGGCCTACTGGCGGGATATGGCCTGGCTGCTGCCTGCGGGAGCGGATGTGGCTCGCCCCATCGAGTGCGCCCGGCTCTGCCATGACCGGGGCATCCATGGGGTGCGGCTGGTGCCCTATCGGGCGGTAGGAGTGGAGTCGGGGATGTTGCTGGCCTTTCCCACCCAGCAGGTACGGGTGAACGGGCGGGACATGGGCAGCTTGCTGCTGGCCCTGTCCCCCACTCCGGTCAGCGACGGGGGAGCCTATCAAGGACTGTTTGGAGGGATATGAAGATGAGAGGACTGTGGTACATCAAGCTATGTGGGTTCCTGTCTCGGTTGGGGATCCACCTGCCGGGGACCATCTTTTATATCGGGGGCAGCGACACCTTGCCGCCACCCCTGTCCAAGGAGGAGGAGCGGGAGGTTTTGGCCACCTGGGAGCGGGACGGGCCCAGTCAAGCCATCCGCTCCAAGCTTATTGAGCACAACCTTCGATTGGTGGTGTACATCGCCCGCCGGTTTGAAAATAGCGGCGTGGGCATTGAAGACCTCATCTCCATCGGCACCATTGGCCTCATCAAGGCGGTGGAGACCTATAACCCGGGAAAAAACATCAAGCTGGCCACCTATGCCTCCCGGTGCATTGAAAATGAGATTCTCATGTACCTGCGAAAAAACGCCAACCGGAAGGGAGAGGTGTCCCTGGAGGAGCCACTGAACACCGATTGGGACGGCAATGAGCTGCTCCTTTCCGATGTGCTGGGCACGGACAGCGATGTCATTGAAAAGCCTATGGAGGAGGATGTGGAGCGGGACCTCCTCTTCCAGGCAGTGAGCAAATTAAATCCTCGGGAGCGGTCCATCATCACCATGCGCTTTGGCTTGGATGGGAAGGCGGAGCGCACCCAGAAGGAAGTGGCTTCGTTACTGGGCATCTCCCAGTCCTACATATCCCGACTGGAAAAGCGCATCATCGGACGGCTGAAGCAGGAGATTTTGAAGCTGATGTAGAACAAAGCCGTGGGCGCAGCACCCACGGCTTTGTTTAGAACTCTTTTCGGATTTGCTTCAAGGCGTGTTTCTCCAGCCGGGACACCTGGGCCTGGGAGATGCCGATCTCGGCGGACACCTCCATCTGGGTTTTGCCCTGGAAAAAACGCAGTTCCAAAATCTCCTGTTCCCGCTGGCCCAGCTTGGAGATGGCGTCGCTGAGGGCAATGTGGTCCAGCCACGCCTCGTCGGTGTTTTTCCCATCCCGCACCTGGTCCATGACGCATACTGCATCCCCGGAGTCGGAGTAAATGGGCTCAAAGAGGGAGATAGGCTCAATGACGGCGTCCATGGCGGTGACAATGTCCTCCCGGCGAAGGTCCAGAAGCTTGGACAGCTCGTCCAGCGTGGGCTCCCGCTGGTGCTCATTTTGGAATGCCTCCTTGGCCTGGAGTACCTTGTAGGCGGTGTCTCGCAGGGAGCGGGAGACCCGGATGGTGCTGTTGTCCCGGAGAAAGCGGCGGATTTCCCCAATGATCATGGGCACCCCATAGGTGGAAAACTTCACGTCCAAGTCCACATTGAAGTTATCAATGGCTTTGATGAGGCCGATACACCCCACCTGGAACAGATCGTCCATGTGTTCGCCCCGGCCTGCAAACTTTTGAATCACCGACAGCACCAGGCGCAGATTCCCGGCAATCAGTTCCTCCCGGGCTGCCTGGTCGCCCTGTCGGGCCCGGCGGAGCAGGGCAATGCTCTCCTCGCTTTTCAGAACCTTGAGTTTCGACGTGTTCACGCCGCATAAGTCCACCTTACCTTGCACAAAAAGCCACCTCGTTTGGAAGATACTGTATGTAAGTATCTCCAAGCAGGTGGCTTTCATGCAGCACAGGGAGGGGGGATATTTTTTATTGTTCGATGAGGTTCGATGGATATTTTATACGGGGAAAAGAAGAGACGAGTTCAGAGAATGGAAAGAGCAGATATAGTTCAATCATCCGCCCATAGGTAACGATGTTTCAATCCACGCACCCCGTGTGGGGTGCGACTAATGGCCCGTATTCTACAGCCATCACCCAGGATGATTTCAATCCACGCACCCCGTGTGGGGTGCGACAACGGTCGCCGCATTGCAGTGGTACTCTTCCTCGGATTTCAATCCACGCACCCCGTGTGGGGTGCGACGGGCTTCTCCCTTGCGTACCCCTGTATACAGGATATTTCAATCCACGCACCCCGTGTGGGGTGCGACAGGTGTGAGTATGGAGCATTTGCGTGACGCTATATTTCAATCCACGCACCCCGTGTGGGGTGCGACAAGGGCCACGCTGATGCAGCGGGCGCAGCAAAGGTATTTCAATCCACGCACCCCGTGTGGGGTGCGACCAAGGCGACATGTGCCCCCGTTTCCAGGGGCAATGAATTTCAATCCACGCACCCCGTGTGGGGTGCGACTATGGTGCTATCCTGAAATCTGCCGGTGTACCTGAATTTCAATCCACGCACCCCGTGTGGGGTGCGACACGCCCACTGTATGGCCGCGGCTGACGCGCCCCAGGATTTCAATCCACGCACCCCGTGTGGGGTGCGACTGTTCTTCCACCAGTTGACCAGGGCGGCCACAACGGTATTTCAATCCACGCACCCCGTGTGGGGTGCGACGCTGTGGAGTTCATTTGGTCAACTACACGGCAACTATTTCAATCCACGCACCCCGTGTGGGGTGCGACGACGGCATATCGCAGCCAATCAAAAACGGGGATATTTCAATCCACGCACCCCGTGTGGGGTGCGACACCGTGATGGACGAAATGTCGTTCGCCGTTGCATAATTTCAATCCACGCACCCCGTGTGGGGTGCGACATTTGGGCGCCGCAAGAGAGAGGAGTATGACGATGATTTCAATCCACGCACCCCGTGTGGGGTGCGACCGGTGATGGAGGAGCCGTTGTACTCGTTGGCGGGATTTCAATCCACGCACCCCGTGTGGGGTGCGACACGCCCACTGTATGGCCGCGGCTGACGCGCCCCAGGATTTCAATCCACGCACCCCGTGTGGGGTGCGATTGTTCTTCCACCAGTTGACCAGGGCGGCCACAACGGTATTTCAATCCACGCACCCCGTGTGGGGTGCGACGCTGTGGAGTTCATTTGGTCAACTACACGGCAACTATTT